>JAWXAU010000147.1 GCA_034439655.1 Bacteroidota bacterium
AAATAATATTATATATTTTTAGTTTCGCATTTAAAACTTATAACTATAACCAAACCGCACAACCTGCGTTTCGTAATAGTCGCTAGTGGTGTAGTTGAAATCTTTGCCCTTAATTTGCTTCTTAATAATCATCGTGTTTGCAAGGTCGGAGGCGTTTAGGAATAATTCACCCTTACCTTTTTGAATGACCTTTTTTACGCCAATATCTAACGAAAATCGAGCAGCAATTTTCCCTTGTGGTATAATATCAGGAGCTAAATAAATAGCGGTAACCTGCATATCATATTTCTTCGGAAGATGAAAAACACTATTCAACTTTATATTGCCTGAAAAAATTTGTTGTTTGTCCGCTGTAAAAGTATTTGGAACAGGATATTTATTTTCTATTATGAAAGCATCAATCGAATTATGATAACCATTCAAATTAAGATTGAATGAAAACCATTTTTTCACATCTTGAGAAAATACAATTTCAAACCCAGTAGCGTAACTTTTTTTAGCATTTTGAAAAATGGAATATATCAATGTACTATTAGGTACAGTGCTTGCAATTCGGGTAATGGTTCCAATGCCAAAACGGTGGTAGGCCGCGGAATAAAAGTACCCTTTCTTCCAGTTTCTTTTATAGCCTAGTTCATAAATAGTGGTGAACTGCGGGCGAAGTGCGGGGTTTCCAACCTTTATAATTTCTGCATCATCATATTTGGGAAATATACGTATATCCACTTCGTTCGGTCTGTCAACCCTGCGATTATAAAATAATGAAAATTTGTTTTTGTCATTGAGTTTATAAGCTAATCTCACATTTGGAAATGGCTGGGTATAATTGTAGCCATTGCTTTTGTATGTATTATGATTGGGATTTACGATATACTTTAAATTCACATACTCCACACGCAAACCAACTTCAGCTTCAAACTTTTTACTTTCATAAACATAATTACCATATAATGCAGGAATGGTTTCTTTATATGTTGCTTCTCCGCCTGCATTGGTATCCAAGGGAGAATTCAGTCCTGGAATAAACAGCATATTCGTAGGAATTATTCGTCTGCGAAATTTCAAGCCACCTTCTATACGCCCATATTTAATAGGCCGCACATAATCCACATTCAAATCGGCAACATGCTCGTCTGAAATTAATTTGAAAGCATCTTTGCTTACATAAGTTAATAATGTATTATCGAAAAAATATTTCTCATCTTCTCGATGAAAAGTATAGTTAAAGCTAGCATTGAGAGCATGCCCGGGCTGTTTATATTTATGCTGATAGGATGCGGAACCCATTGCCGTAGTCTTCAATTCATCTTCTAAAAATTGCCAAAGGCGAAGCCGTTGTGTGAAGTCCACATTAAAGAAAGGTTGGTCTCCACGGTCAGTTATTTTCTCTGTGCCAAACAAACCTGAAATTGTAAGCATATTATGCTCATTAATATTCCAATCAATTCCTGTTTTTAAGGTTGCAAAATGTGTATTTCGATTTCGCTTAGTTTGTTGGTTTATGATAGTGCCATTATCATAAACTCGTGTTACAAATTCATTTTTATTCAGTGTTTGTGTATATAAATAATCTCCCTGAAAAAATATATTGATTTTGTTTTTGCGGTAATTTAACGACAGCGAAGGATTAATCTTTGGTGTGAATTGATACTGCGGTCGAATGGTCGGAAGGTTTTCTCTCCGCACCCATAAGGAGCCCAAGCCACCTGTCATACCTGCTTTTCCATTAAATCCATTTTTCTTATTTTTCTTATATATAATATTGATAATACCCGCGTTTCCATTCGCATCATACTTGGCAGATGGATTATTGATAATTTCAATTCTCTCTATAGCAGAAGCTGGAATATTATCTAAACCCGATTGACCTCCCATTCCTGTCAAAGCTGTTTGTTTGCCGTCGATCAATACAGTTACCTTATCATTTCCACGCAGAGCTACTTTGCCGTCCTGCACTGTAACGCCAGGCAAGTTCTGCATGGTTTGCAAAACAGAACCTCCGCTTTGACTAATATTATCTTCTATAGAAAAAACTTTCTTGTCCATTTTTGCACTTACTTCATTTTGTTTGCTTGTTACTACTACTTGATTCAAAGTTGTAGTACTTCTTTCTAGTTCTATTGCTGCCACTTCCAGAAATTCAGAAAGTGTTCCCACAAAAAGTAATTGACGTTTTGTATCATAACCTGTGTACGAAACATATAATATATAATTATCAGGCTTGATATTAGAAAGTATAAACCTTCCTTCTTCGTTACTCACTGTTCCCACAACAAATACGGTGTCCTTCTCAGTTTTCAAAATCACATTCACATAAGCTAAAACCGTTTTCGCAGCTTTATCTTTTACCATTCCCGAAATGGTTACCACTTTATTTTGGGCAAATAAATTTGAAAGAGAGAAAGTGAAAATTGAAAGGACTATAAATAATTTTTTTCTTATATTCATATTCTTTATATATATCAAAATAAGAAAGCACAAGTGCGAAACCTATGCTTTCTTAGTTAGTATTAATCTTCCTTATCCTCCTCTTTTTCTTCAACTTTTGTTTTGCTTAAAACTTTTCCGTCTGTAGTAAGGAGCACATCGAAAGTTTCTTCACCTTTTTCAATCTCTGCTTCATAGCAGGTTCCGCTTTTCACACGCTCAATTTTGCTTGCTTCGTTTATTTTGAAGTTTGCAAAATCTGCATTAATTGTTGCTTGGGCTGCGGCTGGCAGTGCCGAAGCTTCAATCTCTGTTTCTGTCTCTAACCAGGTACCTGCACTATCGAAGTTTGCAGAAACTTCTTCGTTACTGAGGTTGAAATTTACCTCAAACTTCGTTTTGTTTTCCATTTCCCATTTTGCTTTTGTTGCATTTGGAAATTTTGCCTTGAATGCTGATTCAACAACAACAGGAATATTGACTGTAGGTTCTTTTTCAGTACAACCAACATGGCTCATTATAGCTACTACAAGCAGCATTAAAATTAATTTTTTCATATTTTTAATATATTTAATTATTTGCAATAAAATTTCTGTCAAGTGCTAAGGAACTTGATAATTTATATATATATATATATAACCTACCTTTTCGGCAGGCAACAATTAAAATATCGGGGGACGGAATACAAAAGAATAATATTCAGAATAGTAGAAATTCTCCGTATAAATTGGGATGTTGCTTTTGAAATTAATTGGCTTGGCCACGGAAACCAGGAACTGTTGCGTTACAATAGATATTTGAGCAAAGAGGCAATGAAGTTGGACAGGCGAATGTGGCTTTTGTTCGTCTCCGTCCTCATGCATATCAAATAACCCATCAATATTGATGAGGTGGTCTGTAACGAAGTCAAACGGCGTCATGTCCTTGTCCTCCGTTGCTTTGCAATGCTCATACATTTTCGGCAGATCAACTATTGCTGAAAAGTTACCAGCAGGCAAGCAAAATGTACCAAACATATAGTAGGTCAAAAGCAATATGGATATGAGTCGGGTCAACTATTTTTTTTGTGCAATTTATAGTCCTTTTTGAAAACAAACAACTTTTTATTATATATTGTTTTTAAAAATATAAGCAATAGTCTGAAATGCTATATTATAACTAAGGCGTAATAGTAACATCAACCTCCCATTTTGCAGGACCATCGCAATCACTTCTGGCATCATAAAATTTATTACCCCTAAGTTGCGACTTAATAAATGCAAAATCTTCTGTGGCTTTTGATCCCCGTGCAATTTCAATGTTCTTTACAATTCCTTTGCAATCAACGGTAAGAATAACTCTTAAAAGCCTAATAGTCGACTGGTCTGATTCTTTATAACTAAAAGCAAATTGGTTAATTTGACGCGGACGATATTTATCAAGAAGGTGTCCATTTCCGTCTTTTCTACCTGATAAATTTCCTTTATTCTTATCATCTTCTCCACCTCCGCCTGGCAATGGGCTATTACCATTTCCCGCTGGCCCACCAGAGCCTTTTTTATTTGATTTGAAGCCACTATTTTTTTCAACCTGAGGTACAGTTTGCGAAGTATTGGTCGTAGTATTTTTTGATTTATTATTATTAATTGCGGGAGCATTTTCTTTACCAGGATCAGCTACTGCATCAATATCATTTTCATTGGGAGCATTATTTTGTGGCTGCGGACTATTCTCTCCTCCTCCATCACCACTACTGTTCTCCATAGCTGGCCCACCAGTTTCCGATTCCCCAAAGTTCATATATATAACTGGAGTTTCAGCTACTACTTCAGGAACAGGAAATTTAACTATAATAGCAATCAATAGTATTAATGCAGCACCCAAAAGCATATATATAATACCTTGCTGTTTGCTATTGGTGCTAGTTGATGGTATTTGTGATTGGAATATCATGGTGCTGTATTTAACCAAAGTTCAATTGGTAAACGACCTGCCGCGGCAAGTTATTTACTGGGTCTTTGTGTTGCTAAAATTGCATTCACTTTGTATTTTTGTAGTATGCCTGTAATTGGTGCAATATCTTCCCACGTAGCACCCTTGTCAATAATAACATTCACCACAGGTTCGGTTTTGTCTTTTACTAACACTTGTATTTTAGCATCAAAGTCTGCTCGTTGTACTTCTTGATTTTCTATATATAGTTTACCACCAGTAGCTACAATTATTGCCAAGTTCTGTTTCAATTTTTGCGTCCCATCTGCTTTCGCCAAAGTTACCTTTTGAAAAGTAGGAATCGCAAATGTGGCCGTGAGCAAAAAGAACAATAATAGAAAGAACAATATATCATTCATCGGAGCAGCATTGAAACTACTTAATGGTTGTGATTTGCGTTTAAAGTTCATACTTTTTTAGTTATCAGTGGGCAGTGGGCAGTGGTCAGTGGGCAATAGTCAGTGGTCAGTGGGCAGTGGTAAGTAGGCAGTGGGCAGTAGTTAGCCCGCCGCGGCGGGTAGTAGTTAGTAGTCAGTAGTCAGGGCCTTTCGGCGTTAGCTACTGTTTACTGTTTACTGTTTACTGATTACTGATTACTGTTTAAGCTGGTTCTTCTAATACTTCTATAAAATCTAAGCTTGCAGTTTCTAATTGTGTTACTACTTTTTGCACCATAATGTTTAATATATTATAACCAAAAAATGCAATAATACCAACTACCAATCCGCCTGCGGAGGTAACCATTTTCACATTAATACCTTTTGCAATTCCTGCTATTTCCACATTTCCTGCCGCTGCTATATCATTAAACGCAATCATCATTCCAATAACAGTTCCTAAGAAACCAAACATTGGGGCAGCACCTGCTACGATGGCCAATACAGGTAATCTTTTTTCCAAACGTGCCATTTCTATTTTGCCTGTATTTTCCATACTGGCTTCAATCTCTTTAAGCGGGCGACCCACACGGGTAAGACCTTTTAAAATAACACGGGCAATGGGTGTATTGCTTTTTTCGCACATCAATTGTGCTGCTTTTATATTATTGTTTTGTATTAAATCTTTTAACGCAGGGAGAAAATTATTTTCATTTTGCATGGCTTTGCGGATGGTAATAAAACGTTCCACAAATACATATATTGCCAATACAAATAAGATAGCGATTGGAACCATAATAGGTCCGCCCGCCATCAATAATTCCAGCATACTTCTTTGTTCTACTTGGGGTGTTGCTTGTAATAACATCTTTTTAATGGTTAATTATAAATGGTTAATTGTTAATGAATATTCTTCATACAATTTTTTAAATTTAATTATAAACTATGTTTTTCAAAAGTATAAATTAACAACAAATCAGTAATCAATTATAATTAACAATTAACCGTTAACAATTACTTCTGTATCAGTTTCGCTTCAGGATAGGTCTTAATTAATTGCTCCAAAATTTCATCCATCGTGTCTTCATTGTTACCTCGGCAAACACCTACCCAAGTTCTTCCCTCCTCTTTACTGCAAGGTTTTGCATGGGTTAATCCTGCCACATTTAAAGTAGTAGAAAACTCACTAGCTGCTGTTATATTATCAAACGATTTAATTACTATAATATATTCTCCTTTCCGTTCAAAACCTACCTGGTTTATTTGTGCGATAATTTTATTATCTAACGAAATTTTAGGAATATTATTGTCTGTAATTTCTGACTGTGAAAATGGATTCGTAAATAATTGTCCCCAATTAAAAGAGAATAAACTAGCTTTCTGATCGGTGTTTACCATTACCGAAGCAAATGAAAGCAGCGATGCCATCAGTATTAATAAAGTATTCATCACCACACGTCCTACTGCACCCTTGCGTTTCGGTAGTGCCTGTTTTGCAGGTCTGCGATTTTCTATACGGGCTTTAATTTTACGTTTAAGCTTCTCGTTTTCGTGACGCACCATCGGGATAGCTTGTATAGTAACAAGGCCGTAAGTATGTTTGTCGAAATTATTTTCTATTTCGGGATGGAAGGTAAGCACCTCTTCTTGGTCTATTACAAAATTCCCTATTTTATCCAATGACACCGATTTGTCGCTGTGCAATTGTTGCCTTAAATTTATTACCTGCGAAGCTATATGCTGCAAAGCTATTTCGTAACTCACATTTTCTTGCTTGGAAATGGTTTGAGCCAATAATCCATCATTCACATTAAGACCTTGATTGAAAGCTATTTTCTTGCCGGGAGGCGATATCTTATGGGCAACATGATTGAGTTGAGAGGTTACACGACGGCTAATGAAACCACCTAACTCGGGCACTATTACACAATTGTGCTCAAACAACAGCTCATGGATGTACTGCCCTAAATTTACTTGGATATTGGATTGCATACCTTGCAAATGTAAACTATTTTTTTTGCCTGTCTTAGTGAACAAACCATTTAAAGTTGAATTGCCCTCATTTACAAATGTTTGCGATGATGAGCTATTTTTCCACAACTTATCTTTCCAATTTTCGTAACGAATCCATAAACGCATGAGGAAGGGAACTTTTTCATTCTCCTCAACGGGGCTGCCCATCCCCTTAACCTGCCCTTTCCAAAAATTACTGAAAGGAATAAAAATAAAACCCTGCTTTTCGGCATCAGATGTTTGCTGTTTTTCACCATCACTGGCTTCAACAGGTTTGCCCGCCAATTGCTCTAAAATTTTCTTATTCTTTTCGTGTTCTCCTTTTACCATATTATATTATAGTGTAATGGTTATTCCTATTTGAGCATTAATTCCTACTACAGGATATCCATACCATTTTACATATTTATTGGATATAACATTGTTAATATTCAAAAACATACTCACATATTTTGAGTAACGATAATCCGCATTCAGGCTGATATCTGCATAAGGCTTCATCAATATATTATTATACTCTTTACTGGTTTTATCATACTTAACCAAATACCTTGCACCTGTATAATTTAATTGCAGATTCATATATACTTTATCACCCAATTTGTACGAGAAATTATTTTTCCAAACAAAAGTAGGAAGCTGTGAAGCTCTAGTGATAATGGTGTCGCTTAATTTATAATTGGAGATAATAAGCGAAGAGTATATATCTATTTTATTTCCTACATGATAGTGAGCATTCAAAATTAATCTCCTTACCCCTGCCGAAACTATTATAAGATCCATAGCGTGCAGATAAGTCGAATCTACAGTATACATTACAAGATTGTCCATATTGGTATATCGGGCTTCAATACTTAAATCAAGGTTATTATTGATATGCCCTTTAGCCCCAATATGTAAATTAAAATTTTTGTTATTATCCAATTTAATATTGGGAGAAATAAACGGGTTAACCTCATATATATTTTTCAAGGTATACTTTTCCCAATCACCCCACATACCAGTATACACTTTGTACTTTTTAGCTATTGTATATTCAAGAGTCAACTTGGGGTAAAACTGAAACAGATTCGCATTGGCAGTATCTCTGTTTTGATTGAGCATTATGGCATTTAGGCCAAATATAGCTTTGAAATTTTCAGCCGTAAAATGATACTCAGGTTGTAATTTAATAAAGTTTCTATTATACTTTTTATTTTGATTAATGTATTGGTCAATATCAATCAAAAAATCTGTTTTCAATAAATTACCTCTCACTATCTTTTTCAGATTTACATTTACAAACATGCATTGTTCGTTCACTTCCTTCGACCTTATCATATTATCTAACTTTAAATCGAGACGATAATAGAGTTGGGTGCTGTCGAATGCTTTGCTACTGGTAAATGTATTAAGTTGTATGTTCTGATAAGGATTATACAATGCCCCTTTGGGCAAAGTATCCGTTTTATTACTTTCATGTGCATAGTATCGATATGCATCTCTATTATACAATAAAACCGCACCGCTTATACTTTTATCGCCTGTATAATTGGCCACAAAATGCAATTGGTTATTGGAATATTTTCTTGATTGATTTTTTCCGTTCAATGAGTAATGCCTAGCATTGGCAGCCAACATCCAATTTCGAGAGCGTAGATTATTTAACGATACTTCTAAAAACGGACTATTATAATTCCCAAACCCGAGTTTGGTAAAATTACCATTTAAACTACTCAACTTTTCTTGTGGTAAATTAACGGCTTTATATCCTGGCGTATTTATTTGATAATTGGGCTCGATACTATTAAAAGTATAGGTAAAAGGTGGCATGGAAACCATGGCAGTTTCTGGCAAAGGTGTAATTGCTTTCTTAATGGATTCTTGAATTTTGGGTCTATACGGTCTCACCAAGGTGATATTGCCTTTCTCCAAGGTGTCTGCCTGTGCAGATACTATTTGAATACTGCAAATTAATAGGAATATATATATAATATGTTTTTGCATCAACTAAAAATCTTCTACTTCTTTATTCTCCTTATCCTTTTCTTCCTGACTCTTGCTATCATTCAGTTTTTGCTGCTTAATGAGCTCTTCACGGTTTTTGTCCTTATGAGTTAATAAATCCAATTTTTCTTGAGCCATTTTTATGATATCATCGGAATCCGAACCTGATTTTTCATAGTTATCAATCAAACTTTGCAAGGTATATTTTGCTTGATAATCATCATTCTGCCTTATATAATGATCGGCTAAAACCAAATATCCTTTAGCTACCCAATATTCATAATCAGAAAAATGTTCGCTCAATTCAAAGACTGCTTTCTTACAATTAATGGTATCTATATTCTCGAAATAAATTAAAGCTATATAATATTTGCTCTCTGCTCCACGCGTAGTTTTACTAAGCTTTACCACATCTTTAAAATAATTGAGTGCCGCTATTTTGTCGCTACTATAATATATTTTACCCAAATGATATTTTGCTTCTGTTACATATTCTTTTTCAATACCGGGGTATTCAACAATTTTTTCGGCAACTATTTTTAATTTACCTGTTTCACCTAGTATATCGGTGCAACGCATTTGCCCTACAAATGATAAAATTTTATTCTCCTTTACCGATGAATTTGGCTCCAATTTTTCAAAATATTCCAATGCCTTAGCATAATTTTTTATATTATAATAATAATTGCAAACCCACTTCAAACTACGCTCTGTAAATTCATTGGGCTGCCTTGTCGCTATCCATTCATATTCAGGCAAGGCTTCTTCTTTGCGGTTCTTTCTGTTCAAAATATCTGCCTTCAGTTGATGCGATTTTAATATATAAGCCCCGTCGGGGAACTCAATTATATATTTACCCAATACTTCTAATCCTCTAATCGAATCTCTGCGATCGATCATATTCATTGCCGATTCAAACATTAAGGTGTCTTTTTCGGCTGTATTCGACTGGTATATTTTTATTCCGTTGGCTTTGGCCCATTCATCAAACTTATCAAACTCTCCATTTTCGGTATAGATGGTTTTTAGTATTTCCAATCCTTCATGAGCTTCTTCGCTCTCAGAATATTTCTTAACTATATATTGAAATTGCTCAATAGCTTTATTGTTTTGCTTTTGGTTATAGAATATCAAACCAATATTCAATTGTGCTCGTCTTACTAGTCCCACAGGGCTTTTCTGCGACTCAATCAAATCGTTAAAACTCTCCACTGCCTGATCGTATTTTTCTAAATTAAAATACGTATAACCCAATTCATATAATGCTTTTTCATACAAATCACTATTCTCATATTTCTCAATAAGTTTGCTCAGTATATTAATTTTCTCGTAGAGCTTATTCTGCAAACCATATATTATACCCATTTGGAATAATGCATAATCTGCATCAACCGAGTTTTTATTGATCACATAATTATATTCGTTCGTAGCCTTACCGTATTCTTTTTGTAAAAAATAATTATCAGCTAAGCGGGCATGTGCATCCAGTACCATTTCTCCTTTATTTCCAAAATATGTTTCTGCTGCTATAAATTTTTCGAGCCATACATTTGATTGCTGATACTTGTCAAGCTTCAAATAACTGTAACCCAAATTATAATAAGCAGACGTGTAATGAAAGGTTTTGACTGCCTGCGGATATGCCTCAAATTCTTTATATAAATCTATAGCTTTGCCATATTCTTCTTTAATATACGCAATCTCTCCCAGCCAAAATACTGACAAAGATTTAAACTTCATATCATTATTATAAGAATAGCTTTTTTCAAACAATTTAGTGGCGGCAACAATATCATTTGCTTTATATAATTCTTCAGCCCTACAAAAAGCACATTTTTGTATAGCCAATTCTATTTGAGCATTCTTCACTTTAATTCCATCCAATATTACCAAGGCTTTTGCGTATTGTTTGGTATTGAGCAATAAACTGCTTAATATATTTTTGGCATCATCCCCATATTTCGAATCGGGGTAAGTATTTATAAAATTTTGCAAGGAAGTGATAGATGCAACTTGTGTGGGCAATATCTCTGCACTTAGTTTGGCGAAATTAAATTGTGCATCTTCCTTTATACTTTTATCATGCTCATATTTGCCCGCATTATAATAGGCTGCTCTTGCATTCTCCTTTTTATTGAGTAGCACAAAACAATTGGCCAACGTATATTGTGATTGCTGATACAATAAATTATTGTGATCTGCTATATGTGTGAGGCGAAAAATTGCCTGACTATAATCTTTGTTTTGTATATGACAATAGCCTAAAATATATAATTCGCTATCGGTTAGCTCCTTCGATTTGGAGCGATTCTCTAGCATTTCTGCAGCTTGTTCAAATTCTTTCAATTCATAATGCGACAGACCTTTGAACATATATATATCGGCCAAAATTTCTTTTCCCGCTTTATCACTATTCCACTTTATACATGCTGCGTATTCTTTACTTCTATAGGATATCTGACAGAGATACAAGGGTACCACTTTGTTGTAGGGTTCAATATCCATAGTGTTCTTCAAGAGTTTCAAGACCTCTCTATCATTTCCTTGAATATAATATATATATCCCAAATAGTAATTCGCATCAGAATATTTTAGACCGCTTTCATCATCTATAATCTTGGCAAGAGATTTTCTAGCATCATCATATTTATTGAGCTTATACTCGCTAAATCCTTTTTCAAAATAATATAAATACTTAAAATTATCTTCCAACTCTTCTGCATTCACCGCAGAAAACGCTTTCAAGGCTTCTTTATATTGCTTATCCCTAAAATAAATATGGGCTATGTAGTACGTTGATTCATCATATTTGGAATGGGTGCGGAAATTTCGGCTAAATGATTGTAGCAGCCCAATGGCATCATTCCCAAACTGGTGAGTGGCACACAGGGCAATATAATAATTACCTTGTGCTTTAATGTTCTCGTCGGGGTTTTGGAATAAAACCTGTTCGAACAAGCTTCGGGCTGCTCCATATTTTTCCTTGTCGAATAACTCAATTGCCCGTTTGTATGTATATACAGGTTCGTCGAAGTAACCCGTCTTTTGTGCATTGGCCACAAATGCACTCTGCAAACATATATATATTAAAGCTAGATATAATTTCTTAAACATGAACAGTTCAGTCCCAATTTTTAAACCGTTCAAAATTATTATACTAACTATAATACATTTTTTTTATCTATCCACTAAGGAACAGGGTTGTACAAAATAATGGACGATTTAATATTGGCATCACCGCCAATTAACGTCAATACGAGCCTCGGTTTGAAGAGCGTTTTTGCAGGAACTCAAAACTCAAAAAAACGAGTCCGATAGTTATCGGACATGCCGAACTGGAAATTTCGGAGGCAGTTTGGCAGCTATGCTCGTGGTGAGCAAACTCCTGGCAGTGATATTGATATATTGGTTGAATTTCGCAAACCCGTTGGTATAGAATTTATCAATCTTTCATTTGAACCGAATAAACTATATGCAGATAAGAAAGTGGATTTGGTATCACGAGGCTCAATAACCGATAGGTATTGGCCGTTTGTAAAGGATGATGTGATATATGCCTAAACGTATTGCGAAAATATTAGTTGAAGATATTCTGGAAAGAATTGAGCGTATTTTGGCTTTTACTGATGGTATGACTTTTAAAGAGTTTGAAGATGATGAAAAAACATATTATGCTGTTGACAGATGTTTTGAAATAATTGGAGAGGCTGCAAATAAATTACCAGATGAATTTATATTAAATCATCCAGAAATAGAATGGCAATAATTAATCGCCTTTAGAAATTTATTAATACATGAATATTTTAGGGTTGAAAGAAGTATCAAGTGGTTCAAATAAGAAGTGAAAAAGGTTTTTGGGAACTAAAAAAAGGTGTTATATTTGCAAAGGAATATAGTACTTCCTTTGAAGGAACTATTGTTAATATTGAGTTTAATCTCTCTGATAAAAACACATATATTACAACTGAAGAAATACTACCAGAGAACATATTCTAATAAAAATGATTTTAAAAGTTAAAGATTATACAGGGAATAATTTAGCAGTTTCAGCTGAAGACGGGAGGAAATTGTTTAATGATATATCAAAATATATTGATAAAGGAGAATTGTTGAAATTAGATTTCACTGAAATTGAATTAACGATATCTGCTTTTTTAAACACTGCTATCGGGCAGCTATATGCTTTCTATCCTCAGGACAAAATTAAAGAATTACTAATTGTTGAGAATATGGATACCGATGATTTGCTTATTTTAAAGATAGTGGTTGACGAAGCTAAAACAAGATTCAAAAATTACCCAGATATTGATACAAATGATATTGATGTTGTAAATGAAAGCTAATTTTACACCAATCAGTCAATTCAATCCATCCTTTGGAGAAAAATTTTTCTGTGATACCAATGTATGGTTATATTTATTTTATCCGCAATTTGATAGAACACCGCAGCATATTATTGATAAATATTCAAAGCTGTTTGGTTCAATTAAAATTAAAGGGAATTTGATACTTTCTCATCCGCAGATGTTTTCTGAATTTATTAATGTATGGTTGAAGGCAGAGTATGATAAATTCCGTAAGTCGGCTCACATGACTTTAACATTTAAAGAATACAGAAATTCTGAGCATTCAAAAGAAGCATTAGAAAAGATAAAGGTAGTATTGAATAAAGTATTAGAATGTACTACAATATTGTCAGGCACATTCACCACCGAAGAACTAAAGGAAATAATACTAAATTGTGACAAAGCAGATTTTAATGATTTATGTTTTGTAGAGTTATGTAAGCAACAAAATTGTATACTTGTTTCTCATGATATTGACTATAATAGTGTAACAGGTTTATCTATTGATATTATTTCGGCGAACAATAAGTACGTTGATTAGTATATCACTCATGACGTAACGCCTCCACAGGAGCCAATTTCGCAGCTCTATTTGCAGGAACCCAGCCGCTCAATAAACCTACTAATAAACATATTATAATTCCCATAATTGTCCAGCCCCAAGGCATAATGAATGGGGAATCTACAAGTCGGCCCACGAGGTTGCCGAGACCAATTCCCAATAATATTCCGCCGAGTCCGCCGAGCACACAAATTACCATTGCTTCGGTGAGGAATTGCCAACGTATATCACGCTTGGTGGCACCGAGTGCTTTCCGTGTTCCTATTTCGCGGGTGCGTTCGTTTACCGAAACTAATAATATATTCATGAGTCCGACGGCAGCACCGAGTAAAGTTATTAATGCAATAAAAGTTGCAGCAATAGTTACCATTCCCAAATTTTCTATCAGCTTTTGTGTAACAGCATCGCTACGCATAATTTCAAAATTATTCTCTTCCAATACTTTTAAGTTCCGCACAGGACGCATCGCTCCAGCAGCTTCAGCAACTGCAACATCAAGCAAAGGGATATCATCGACAGCAACAGTTATTACACAACTCACATTGGGTCGGGGAAACTGGCTACGGGCATTTAATATAGGAACTATCAGCATCCTGTCGCCACCGAAACCTATACTTGAACCGCGGCTTGCCATCGCTCCCACCACTTTATATCTTATACTACTTATATTAATAAATTTGCCAATCGGGTCCACCGATTTGAATAATTTATTTTGTATATCTTTTCCTATAATACATACATGATTTCCCTTATCACATTCATCACCCGAAAAATTACGGCCATTTTCTAATTTGAATCCTGCGGCATTTATATAATCAACATCGCCACCAAATACCATCATGTTTGGATTTGTATGATAACTTTCATATACGACCGTTGCACCTTGCGTGGCGGTGATACTAATTGCAACCGTAGACGGGAATTTGAACTTGTTTTTAAAATCAGAAGCTTGTTGATAGCTAATGGGAACATATTCTTTTGGTTTTTGTCGGCGTTCGCTAAAGCTAATATTTGATCCACGATTACGAATATTAAAAGAGTTTGCACCCAAAATACTATACTGACTGGTTAGCCCTGCTTTAATACTATCAATAGCTGTGAGCATGCCTACCAATGCCATAATACCGATGGATATGATGAGGGAGGTTATAATAAATCGTACCAAGTTTTGCTTGATGGATTCGATGGCCATATATATGTTTTGGAGTAACATTTTATTCTTCGGCAGATTCTTCTTTCTTTTTTGGCAACTTCTTCGCCCAAAGTGGTCCCGATAGCTTTCGGGACAGAATGACGTTAGCTGGGGTATTATATATTTTCTTCTACTTTTTGTTTGATGATTTGATAGGTAATATCGCATAACGATTTAACATCGTCTAAAGTTTTTCCTTGTGTGTCTATAGGTTCGTGAATATAAATACGCATAAGGCCAGGCTGGGCTTCGAATGCAATACTTGACGATAGTTTCCAATTGTCGAAAATTGATACAGGCAGAATAGTTGTTTGCGTTTCTACCGCCATTTTAAATGCACCTTGTTTGAAAGGTGAAACTTTAGGTGAGATAGGTTTTATTCCACCTTCGGGGAAAATACAAATACTGCGGACATTGTTTTTCAATTGGTCTTTGGCATTCATATATGCTTTTGCTGAATGTGCTGCACTGCTGCGGTCTACAGCAATATCAATCGTTTTAAAAAATATTCCGAAAACAGGAATTCTTTGCAATTGTATTTTAGCCATAAAATTTAAATCGAGAGGAACACCGACGGCAATTGATATAATATCGAAATGGCTTGCATGGTTCGATACTATAATATATTTTTTGTTTCGATCTACCAATTTTTTATTATATACTTTCACCCAGATAAAGCCCAAGAGTAAAATAATTCGACCCCACAATACACGCAGTTTGTGGGCGTATTTATATAATGAAGGTGTGGAAAGGGTGATTAAGAAAAACGGAAGCAGTAGCAAGAAAACCCAAATAAAATTGAAGGTAAACCAACATCCATATATTGTTCTAAAAAGCCTCATTGATTATTATAATACTTTTGCAAATTTAGGGCTTGCTCACTGATAAAATTTTTCAGCGGTTTATAGGCAAGGGCTTTAATGAATGGATTCATTTTAGCGATGATTTTATTTTGCACTTTGCTGTTTTCTCCATCAGGTTCTACCACCCACAAAAATTCAAAGGAGAAAGGTACTTTGCCTGTGGGCAATAATTTGATAAGGCTATTTGGAACTTTTTCTTCCACTTTCAAAGCCAAGTTGCCTGTACCTTTTATCGTAAAGGAACAAGTATCAGCATCTGCTGTAAAATTCTCTATTCCATCAGGCATCAACAATTTGTGCTTGGTGCAGTCGCTCAGGAATGCAAATACACTTGCGGTATTGGCTTTAATATCTATTAAGGGGCTTTCGATCGTTTCCATAAAAATTTTAATGCAATATTAGGTTTGCGAATCATAAATACCCTTTGGTTTTTTTCCTATATTTTTGCACTTATGTTTTTAATGGAAGAAAAAACGAAAAAATTATATATAGAAACTTATGGCTGTGCCATGAATGTGAGTGATAGTGAGATTGTGGCCAGTGTGATGGTAGACAATGGTTTTACCAATGTAGATAGTGAATTGGATGCGGATGTGGTTTTTATAAATACCTGTGCGATTCGTGATGGAGCTGAACAAAAAATTTGGACCCGACTTCACGCCCTCAAATCATTGCGTAAAAAACGTCCGGGTATGATAGTGGGCGTATTGGGCTGTATGGCCGAGCGACTCAAAGATAAACTATTAGAGGTTGATAAACTAGTGGATGTGGTTGCAGGCCCTGATGCATATCGTGATTTGCCCAACTTGATAAGACAAGTGGAAGAAGGCAGCAAAGCAATGAATGTGATGTTGAGTTTGGAGGAAACCTATTCGGAGATTACGCCTGTACGCATTAATAGCAATGGTGTTTCGGCATTTATTTCCATTATGCGTGGCTGCGATAATATGTGTAGCTTTTGCGTAGTGCCTTTTACCCGTGGTCGTGAGCGTAGCCGTGATCCATATTCTATAGTGGAAGAAGCCAAACAATTATTAGCTGAAGGAATCAAAGAAGTAACCTTATTGGGGCAAAATGTAGATTCTTATCTTTGGTTTGGCGGCGGACCTAAAAAAGAATTTGTAAAATTAAGCGATGAAGAAAAGGAAGAGGCCATTACATTCGATAAATTATTGGGCATGGTGGCCGATTTAAGTCCAGAGTTGCGTGTGCGTTTTTCTACTTCGCATCCGAAAGATATTACCGATGCCGTTATATATAAAATGATAGAATATGAAAATATTTGCAATTATATACATTTGCCTGTACAAAGTGGAAGTAGTAGGGTATTAGATTTGATGAATAGAATCTATACTAGAGAATGGTATATGGATAAAGTTTTACGTATTCGTGAGTTAATTCCTGAGTGTGGAATTACGACAGATATTATAAGCGGATTTTGCACCGAGACCGAAGAAGATCATCACGAAACAATGAGTATCTTGGAATGGGGACAATTCGACTTTGCGTTTATGTATGCTTATAGCGAACGCCCCGGAACGCTGGCTGCACGAAAATATGCAGATGATGTGCCCGATGAAGTTAAAAGTAGAAGGCTTGCAGAAATTGTAAAATTTCAGAATAGAATATCTACAGAAAAACACGAACAATTTATTGGACAAACATGCAAAGTTTTGGTAGAAGGTTTTAGTAAAAAATCGGATAATGATTTAAAGGGACGTAATGACCAGAATGTTATAGTAATTTTTCCAAAAGAACATTATAAGCCTGGCGATTATGTGAACGTGAAAATACATAAAGCTACTACGACGAGTTTGATTGGAACGGCGATTTAGGTTCGAAGTCGTCATTCTGAGTGGGCCGATAGCGATTGGCCTTCCCACGAAGAATCTTTTGAAATCAGAGACGCTATAACGATTCGCGGCGGCGAAGCTTCGTGCCTCGCAATGACGGTATTGAGTAAAAATAAAATGAAACCAATATTATACATACTTATCCTATTCAGTCTTTCTTGGGCAGCAGTTCCTAATAAAACAGTTGTGCATATATACAAAGCCAAACGCAAATTATATATAATAATACCGATACTCAATATATAATAGTCCAAAAGAAAGGGACTAATTCCCCCGCATCCCGATAATTATCGGGATTAAGCGGGGCTTTCGGGATGTAGTTCGGTATTTCCATTCTAAAAACTAAATCCGCCACAGGCTGAGAACTATTTTAGTTTAAGAATTGGTATGAAATATCCGCACGACAGTTGGAATTATTTCTTATGGTTCGATTATCCTAATGCAGATTCCTACAAAAAATTTAAAGATATAAAAGCAAAAAAACTTATTCCACAAGATGCTACCATTGGTGGAGAGGTTGGGATTCATGGCGTTCCCGCAGGTTATGATTATTTAATAGTTGATGGCAAGGACTGGACTTGCGGATGTATCTCGCTCACGAACGAACATATAAAAAAAGTATATGAATCGTGTGAAGTGGGGAGTAGTATTATAATAAAGCCGTAGGGTAAGATTATATATATTATTCCACTACTAGTGCGATAGCAGAACTAAGCTGAACAAGTCCCACCTCGTCTGGCCCCTTAGCTTCAATTCCAAATACTTGAATTTGGTCACCAGGCTGAGTAGCTTTCATAGCATCTTTTATCTCTTCAGTTATGGCATTACCTATTAACAATAAATAACTTTGATTCTTTTCCTTTTTGATTAAATACTAATGTAGATTTGGTTACAGTATATCGCATACCGTCAAATAAAAACTCAGGGCCTAAGCCAACCCATATAATAGTTTGCGTATTAACTTCACGAGGAGAAATTTTACCACCTCCTTTGTTACCAAATAATGGGAATGGCTTGGGCACATTCTTAATGCGGAATTTTGCTGTACCCATTATATTGCCATTAACAGCAGCGGTAGCAATAACTTCTCGAACGCTATTATTAACCATAACTATATATAAACCAGGTCTTATTTTGCGAGCAGTGGCTCCTTCAAAAGTGCACTCAATTTCATCCTCTTTTGCTCCTGGAACACTTATGCTGACAGGGTTTTCAAGCCCTATATATAATGCATTCATTTTATAAGCTGAGATGTTAGCTGAGGCTTTAAAACCTATTTATTCTCCTTCAAAATCATAACTCTTATTTTCACCAGTAGTAGGATCCTTTACTAAAATTGCTCCTTTGTATTTATGTTCTCCCGCACTGGCATTTTGAGAAATTTTACCAACCCCATTTTCTACTTTAATTGGAGCACCATTAACAGTAATAACATTATTGTCTTTTGAGTTATATCCAGTAAGAATTACTTCCGCCTCAAATTTTTGTCCTTCTAGTACCATCGTTGATTTTGGAATTACTTTAGCAACTAATTGGTCAAAGTGAAAATCTACAGCGTTAATTTTCGATACTATTTCAGACATGGCTTCAGCACCTACATTTTTAGCATCTTTTTGCATTGTGGTTAATAAAGCTATTACTGTAGCTAGTGGAGAATTTACGAACATTTCCGATTCCCAAGTTTGTGAACCATTATCTGCAGCTTTAATATCTTTAAGAGACAATATTTCATCAGGTCTTATATTTTTGGCTTTTACGATATTAGAAATAACAATATTGAGTTTATTGATTTTCGTTTTTAATACTGCACCATTTCCTGATGTAATCATGTATTTTGTATGATACTCCATATTATTACGGCCAATTAATTGGCCTTCTCTCAATTCGCCTTTTGCATACCTTCCCCCAGTATTAACTTCCAAATTGTATTTGACCCCTTCAATATAACTAACATATTCTTTTACATTTTTGTCAATTTGCAGAGCAGCGAGGTAAAATGGATGTGCCTTGGCAGGTTCTTTATCAACGGCCTTTTGCAAACTACTAAATATTTGTCTGCAATAGTTGTCGGTATTCCTGCCTGATTTGAGCATCGACACTTCCATCAAATAAAAAGTTTTTAATATCTCAGGAGATGCATTTGGTGATTGGGCATGGGTCTTAGAAAATACGAATGCCGCAATGAATAGCATGTAAGTGATTTTTTTCACGTTTTATTTATTTAATTGCAAACAAATAAAAGGGAGAAATCAGTAGAAAAAAATAAAAATTTGCTTGCGACAAAATTTAATACAAAGTTAAAAATCCTTAGCATTTAAAATTCTAAAAAAAATGTTTAATTAACGTATTATATTTGTCGGATAATTCAATTAACGATATGAAAAAAAAATTACATTTATCATTGTTTGCAATACTCTTCGCTGTTACAAGCTTGAGGTCGCAAGCCCAACTTTATATCAACGAGTATTCCTGTTCAAACGTTTCCCAATATGCGGATACCTATGCTAAACATGAGGATTGGATTGAAATTTATAATGGAGGAAGTAGTGCGGTTAACCTTACTGGCTTTTACCTGAGTGATGATTCCACCAATTTGACCAAATGGAAAATTCGCCAAAATATTTCAATTGCGGCTGGAGGCTTTTCTGCTTTTTGGGCATCAGGTCGTGATACTGGCAATCACACAAATTTTAAATTTACACAAACAAAACCCAAAACCGAACAAATTGTTTTGTCGGATACTGACGGTAGCCAAATTGATTTGGTTATTATTATTAAAACACAACTAGGGCACTCCATAGGACGCAGTACCAATGGCGGTAGTACATGGGGGATATTTATCGCCCCCAGTAAAGGTGCAAGCAATAATGCATCAACACAGTATACCGCTTATGCCGAAACACCAACAATAAGTTTAACTGCAGGGTTTTATGGCAATGCCCAAACGGTCACGATGTCCACCAATAATGCAGGGTTGAAAATCAGGTATACTACCGATGGCACTCCCCCAACTGCCACCTCAGCATTATATAACAATGCTATTAAAATATCAGCAACTACGGTGTTGAAGGCAGCAACTTTTAGTTCAAGCAGTTCTGTTTTGCCAAGTTTTATAGTATTCAATACTTATTTTATTAATGTATCACATACAATGAAAGTAGTTTCTATTTCAGGATACAATTTACAAAAACTTGCTGATGGGGACAATAGTTTATTTCCCAAAGGCTCATTTGAATTTTTTGACAAGGGCAAAAAACGTAAAGCTACTGCGTATGGCGAATTTAATAGTCATGGGCAAGATTCGTGGGCCAACGACCAACGCAGTTTGGATTTTGTTGCCAGAGATGAAGCTGGATATGGCAATGCGATTGAGGAAAAACTTTTCCCTCTTACTGACCGCAGTTCTTTTCAAAAAATAATACTTCGTGCTGCTGGCGACGACAATTATCCTGCTGCACATCATGCATCAAACGATGGTAGTGCACATATACGCGATGCTTTTGTGCAGAATTTGGCCAAGGAAGGTGGCTTAAATTTAGATGTACGTACAGCCGAAAAATGTATTGTTTATCTGAATGGTAAATATTGGGGCATATATGATTTGAGAGAGAATGCCGACGACCATGATTATACCGATTATAATTACAACCAAGGCAAATATGATTTGCAATATATATTAACATGGGGCACTACCTGGGCAGAGTATGGGGGCAATAAAGCTCTAACGGACTGGAGTACTTTATATAATTATATCAATAGTAATAACATGGCCGACTCCACCAAATTTGCTCATGTTGATTCTTTATTAGATGTGAAAAGTTTGGCTGATTATATAATAGTAAATTCGCTAACGGTTTGCTCCGATTGGTTGAATTATAATACTGCTTGGTGGCGTGGATTAAATCCAAATGGAAAACATAAAAAATGGGGATATGCACTATGGGACAATGATGCAACATTTGGTTTTTATATAAACTATACTGGCGTGCCCGATACCTCTGCCAGTGCGGCACCTTGCAATGTGGAGACAGGAGGACTTAGCGACCCCGAAGGACATATCGTTATCTTACAAAAATTGCGAAAGAATAAAGAATTTGATAAGTGGTATATATCTCGTTATGCTGATATGTTGAACTCAACTTTCAGCACACAGCACATGACTTACGTGTTAGATAGTATTATAAATTTACTAAAACCAGAGATGACAGCCCATGCCAAAAGATGGTTTGGAACTTATAATGAATGGTATAAAAATGCACAGCGTTTACGGTGGTTTATTGTGAGACATGGTAAGTCATTGGAGAGTACAATGAGAAGCTGCTATAACCTCACGGGTCCGTATGATTTATTGCTGAACACGAATCCCTACGGTGCCGGAAAAATCAATATTAATTCGCTCAAAAATGTGCAATTACCGTGGAAGGCTAGATATTGGGGTGGCATAGATATACAGTTAAAAACAACGCCTTTGGATAGTGGTAATAAATTTATCAATTGGACTTCAAAGTATCATAGTTTTACGCCCAAAGCCGATTCTTTATATACTACTTTTAAATTGACAAAAGGTGATACCGTAACGGCATTGTATAAAGTATCGAGTAGCAAGGTTACTTTTTCTGAGGTTAATTATAATAATCACCCCAAACGCAACAGTGGAAATTGGATAGAGTTATATAATTCTTCATCAAGTAGTATTGATGTTTCTAATTTTGTTATCCGTGCACACGACTCTGCGAAAACCTATACAATTCCACAAGGCACAACTATCGTAGCGAATGGATATTTGGTAGTTGTTGAGGATACCATCAAATTTAAAAAGATTCATCCCTCGATTACAAATTTTGTAGGCCCCGCCAATTGGGGTCTTTCCAATAATAAAGACAGTATTGTATTATATGATGATTCTGGCTACTTGGTAAAGAAAATGACGTACAAAGATTCTTATCCTTGGCCCCAAGGTGCCGATGGCAATGGTGCCACTTTAGAATTGAAAAAATATACTGGAGACTTAAATGACCCTTATTCATGGATGACAGGTTGCCCCGATGGAAGCCCTGGAGAAGCATATACACCTTGTGCCCAAAAGGTATTGGTGAATGAAATAAACTATAGTAGTTCCAAAACAAAAGATGCTGGCGACTGGTTCGAATTATATAATACCGACACCTCCGATTTTGATTTATCATACTATATCATGAAGGATAATAATGATAGTAACTATTATAGGTTTCCCTCAAATACAATTTTAAAAGCGAAAGAATATTTGGTGGTATGTAATGATACGGTGAAGTTCAAAAATATATTTCCATACGTAAATAATTATATCGGACAATTTGGTTTTGGACTATCTGCAAGTTTCGATGCCGTGAGGATACATAATACCGATTCAGCTTTTTATTGCGGTGTTTGGTTTAACGACACTATACCATTCCCTTGGGGAGCAAAAGGTACAGGATATACTATTGAACGTATAGATACAATGTATAATATTACTTTGGGGGCAAGTTGGAAACTAAGTTGTATAAACGGTACTCCCGGTCGTGCACGCAAAACTATATGTTTCCCTAAAGCTAAATTTGCCATTACAGAAGTAAATATGTTTCCGGATAATAACATGAACGATGGAGCATGGATAGAAGTAATGAATACTGATACTGTTGATTTAAAATGGAGCGATTGGCAAATAAAAATATCATCCAATACAAATAATATTAGGTTGCCTTATCCTGCCACCATCAAAGCTGGAGAGCGGTTTATTATATGTTCCGATAAAGCAGCATTTACTAAATGGCATCCAACTAATTCGGCAACGGTTTTCGGAGATTTCAACTTCAACAAAACCAAAGATACGATTACCATAAATTATGAAGGTGGTACAAAAGTGTGGTCTAGTATTGTGGATAGTAATATATATAATAAACTAGCTATTAATATGGGTCGTACGATGGAGCGTAAATCTATTGATTCATTGGTTAATAATCCGTCAAATTGGTTTGCAGGCTGTATTGGTGGAAGTGCGGGAGCAGCCTACCAGTCGTGCGTTGAGCCAAACTATATAAGTGAAATAAATTATCGCTCAGCGGCAAGCAATGATGCAGGAAGTTGGCTGGAATTATATAATAATGATACCCAGCAATGGGATATTTCAAATTGGACATTACGCACCAAATTAGATTCACCCTATATACAATTTCCTGCAAATTACATTTTGGCTAAAGGACAAAGAATCTTATTGGTAGCGGATTCTATGAAATTTAAAACGGCCCATCCTTATATCAACTTCGATATGAACGGATTGGATTTGGATACTTTGGATGCGTTAAAAATATATGATAACACAGGCAAAATGATTTATAGCATGTTGTATGAAAACCAAGGGCTGTGGACAGATTCAGCAAATGGAAATGGCTATACCTTAGAGTTGATGAATGATACACTTAAGCCTTATGATGCTAGTGCTTGGCATGCATCATGCCCCAATGGAACACCCGGTAAAAGTTATCATAGTAATTGTTCACCTGGTATGCAGGCTGATATTTATTTCTCGGAAATCAACTACAAATCACATACTGCTTCCGATGCGGGAATATGGGTGGAGTTGAAGAATCATTCTAATACTGCATTAGATGTAAGCGGTTGGGCCATGAGAAATGGGAATGGTGATATATATATATTTGCTGCAAATACAGTTTTCCCTGCAAATTCGTATATTGTATTAATTTCTGATACCAATAAATTCTTTACACAAAATAGCAAACCTACAAACTATTATGGTCTACCTAGTAATTTCATTCAAAGCAATAGCGACTCTTTATTTATATATGACTATAGCAATTATTTGGTAACCTCTATGAAGTTTGCTTCGGACAAAAATTGGCCATTTACACCTAATGGATTAGGTCGTACTTTGGAGCGTCAAGATTCTGCAAGTGCGGGTAATTACTCAAGTAATTGGTTTGCGGGATGCCTTGGTGGAAGCCCTGGAGCAGCATATAGTACCTGCGATAATTCTCTCTTAATTTCGGAAGTCAATTACCATAGTAAGGATTCTAATGACGCAGGTGATTGGATAGAATTATATAATAAATCGGCTACACAAATTGCTTTGAATGGGTTAACAATATATACAAGAAGTGGCAACAGTTATATCTTAACCAATGCCCCTATCCTATTGCCCGATTCATATATGGTAGTAGTAGGCGATACACAAAAATTCAATAAAGAAAATTGGTGGGTAGACAAATCCATCTATGCTCCTGGCTTTAATTTGGCCGATAGCAATGATGTAATTATTGTAGCAGATAATAATATACTATTGCAGCAAATATATTTTGAATCAGACACACCCTGGTATACTATGCCCAATGGAAATGGCTATACTTTAGAATTGAAAACTTCAGGTATTGATATGAATACTCCCGCTGCTTGGCAAACAGGCTGCCCTGGTGGAAGTCCAGGAACTAAATATGAGTTCCCTTGCCCTGCACATATTAAACCTGATACAAATACGGGAATTGGATTTGGTGCAATAGGCAATTCATTGTATCATATATATCCAAGTCCTGCTACAACTAATTTAATATTTGAGTATTCAGGTATTGCACCACAGAAATTACCACTAGTATTATATGATATGCATGGGAAGGAATTATATAGAACTTCAATATTAAATAGTGTAAGTATTGATGTTTCTAAATGGGCTGCGGGCTTGTACACTTATAGGATCGGGGAGAAAGTGCAGGGGAGAGTTGCGGTGGGGAGGTAGAATAAAATGAACAACAATTACCTCCTAGAAGGAGCAGAATCAAAAAGACTTTTATTTTGTAAGGTTCAGGAAAGTGATTTTGATACTTGGTTAGAATTTTGCAAACACCCAGAATCACTATTATATATATTGCCTTCAAAAGAAGAGACACCCCAAGAAAAATGCAAAATATGGTTTGATAAAGTTTTTTGGCGTTATCATAATTTGCAAGGAGGAATGAATGCTTTAATACCGAAACTCAATAGACCTCTTTCATAATTCAAATAAGAAAAGCCAAATTATAACGGACACTTTATTTTATTGTAGTATCGCTCGCCGCGAACTCCG
>JAWXAU010000148.1 GCA_034439655.1 Bacteroidota bacterium
ATTTGGTTTGTAGAATGGTAATGCCGAACTACATCCCGAAAGCCCCGCTTAATCCCGATAATTATCGGGATGCGGGGGGATTAGTCCCTTTCTTTTGGATTATTATATATTGAGTTTCGGTATAATAGTTTACGTCGTTAGTTTTTGCCCTAAATTTGCCGCGTGAAAATATCCAATGAAACAAAGGTTGGTTCACTTACGGTAATTGCCATAGTGATGCTAATTTTAGGCTATAATTATCTGAAAGGCAACGAGCTTTTCTCGACCACCAATACCTATTTTGCCATATATGACAATGTGGATGGCCTCACACCTTCCAATGCTGTGATGATTCAAGGTTTAAAAGTAGGCCAAGTCAGAAAAGTAACCTACCGCCCCGATAAAAAATTGGTGGTGATGATTGAAATAAACAGCGATCTGCAACTGAACAAACTCGATTCGTGCAAAATTGTAGCGACCGATATTTTTCAAAACAAGGCCATAGAAATAACCACATCGCACTTGGGGGATATCGCTCAAAACGGCGATACCTTAGTAGCCTACCTCAAACCCGGAATAGCCGATCAGATTTCTGCCGTTTTTGGCCCCATAAAAGCTAAGACAGAGAAATTTATTCTTGCAATAGATTCGATGATTGGTAGCTTTACTAGCGAAATTTCACCAGGCAATGCAGGTCAATTAAAACAATCGCTTGTTACCCTAAAAAACACTTTATTGGCTTTGAACCATACCGCAAGCGGCATGGACAATATGCTCAACTCAGATGCCAGCAAGTTTAACCAAATACTAGCCCATGTAGAGGGAATCACCCGCAAGCTGCACGACAATGCCAATACCTTAGAAAAGGTGATGAAAAATATGGCTAAAATTACCGATTCTCTAGCGGCCTCCGATTTAAAAACAACTATTCACAATGCCAACGATGCAGTTAAATCGGTAACCCTTTTGTTAGACAAAATAAACAAGGGCGAAGGCACCATTGGTTTATTGGTAAATGATACCAAGCTTTATGATAATCTAAGAAAATCGAGCGAAAACCTAGACAAACTATTGGTGGACCTAAAAGAGCATCCAAAACGCTATGTCCAAATCTCCGTCTTTGGAAAAAAAGAAAAGAAACCCGCTAAATGAGCAATATCGCCGATAAAATTCGCTTGGTAATTGTTGACGACCATCAGATGCTTATTGATGGAATAAAATCTCTTTTAAAGTCCGACAAACGCTTTGAAGTAGTGGGAGAAACCACTAAAAGCCCCGATGCAATTGGCTTGGTAAATTCGCTGCAGCCTCATATTCTGCTCAGCGATATTGATATGCCCGAGATGAATGGTATAGAATTGACCAAACTTTTAAAGTCTGTTTTTCCTTCATTGCAAGTATTAGTCCTTTCCATGCACAACGACCGCACTATGATTGGCGAAATTGTGAATGCGGGTGCTGCGGGGTATATATTGAAGAATACGGGTAAAGAAGAACTGGTAACGGCTCTTTTAAAAATATACCATGGTGGCATGTTCTTTAGCGACGATGTAGCAGCAGAAATGATGCGACCCGTTGCAGAGCCTGCAAAGCCTGCAAATAATCAAGTAAATCTAACAACCCGCGAACTGGAAATAGTAAAATTAATAGCCGAGGAATATAACAATGCCCAAATTGCAGATAAATTATTTATCAGCGAACGGACAGTAGAAACCCACCGAAAAAACATTTTGCGAAAAACAAATACGCACAATGTGTTGGGCTTGGTTAAATTTGCAATGGATAATGGTATCGTATAGCAGGCAACTTTTATTCGACTAACCTTGTCGCTACTGAAAAAGAAATTTATATGTTTAAAAAGGTTCATTTAGTTATTGTACTGCTTGTTTTATCAAGAGCGGCTATTGCTCAAGTTTCAAGCTTCCCAGCAGAATTTGAAGGATTATGGGAGGGGGAATTAAAAGTATATAAGCCTTCAAATATTCAAGATCTATCGGTTCCCAAAAGCAGGCAAAGGGTTACCATGCAGTTGGAAATTACCAAAAACGATACGGCACATTGTTGGAATTTTACTATCAGATATATGTCCCAAGGCCAACCCGATGAAAGAAAATATTTGCTCAAAAGAGATAGTTCCTCGGGAAGTTATATAATAGATGAGCAAAACTCATTAAGATTGAATTCTTACCTATTGGGAAATGTGTTGGTGGAGCGTTTTTCTTTGCCCGAAAAAGATATTACGAGTATCTATAAGTTTAGTGCCGATACCGTGTTTACACAAATTATTTCAAGTGAAGTTGCCCCCGTAACATGGACGGGCGGGTCTAAGGGGATTCCAAAGATTTTTAGTTACGAAGTGGATGGTTATCAAGATGCCGTTTTGGTGAAGAAAAAAAGATAGTCTGTATTGGAGTCTTATACCTATAAACTAGAGCAATTAACAGCGGCTGCCGAATGGGTTTTATTGATGGCAGAGAAGTATACTATTGTAGCTTTTGAAGGTGAAATGGGCATGGGAAAAACTACGCTTATTCAAGCCATTTGCAATAGGCTTAATATAGAAGGTAAGGCTATAAGCCCCTCTTATTCTTTAGTTAACGAATATACCTATTCTAAAAAAAACCATATCTATCATTTTGATTTTTATCGGATAAATTCTGAACAAGAAGCTATTGATGCAGGTTTTTATGAATATTTAGATAGTGGAAATCTGTGCTTAATAGAATGGCCACAAAAAATATCTAAACTGCTCACCAAAGAAAAAGTATTATATATAAATATAAACTTGGAAAAACAGAATGAGCGAATTCTCAGGATTAATTAAATTCGAATTCCTGTGGGTGAACTACCAATAAACTGCAGGGCAAATTAGAAAGAGCATACTCCAAATCGTGCGGGAACAACCTATCTAATAACCCAAGTTCGGTGTCGGGCGAGTTAAGCACCAATAAGTCCGCTTGGCTTTCTCTCGCAAAAGCGGAAACACAATGCCCTGGTTTGCCTTCACGTCTATCAACTTCAACTTTAAGATTTCCCATTGCAAACCTGTGAAGCATATTGTCTACTTCTTGTTTATTGTCAAATAAATTCATTAAAGTATCCTCGGTGCTATATTTTGCTTTCTCTACCATATCGTGACCTGCCGAAACAACCAAATGATCAACCGGAAGTTCTTCTACCAAGGTGAGTTTTTTGGTATTGGTTCTTCCACTTAACTTGGATGCAAAGTCAAGAGTATATGGGGTTTTGGGATGGTCTACCCCGCTCACTACCAAATGTTCGAAAGCCCCTTTATTTTTTACCGGGTGGTGGAGCAGCAAAATGCTGCAACGACATTTACGGCATAGGTTTTTAGAAATGCTCCCAGTAAAATATTTGAATAAATTCTGAGTATCATCGGTTGCAGTAATAAGCAAATCGGTGTGTTGAATTTGTGTAAACTCTAATAAACTTTCAACCTTGTCTCCCTCTAGCCAATGAAGACCGTTAAGTTTTATTTGAAGTCTTTTTAACACTTCCTCCAAATACTGTTCTTTTTGTGCAGTGGCTTTACCCACATGCACCATGTGCAACTCTGCACCTCTTGCAAGTTGTGCTGCACACGTTAACTCATCTTCTAAATGGTGATTAAAAGCAACCGCAACTGTTATTTTTTGAAACATCTTAAAAAGGCAAATCGTCGTCGCTTTGCCCAGGCTCAAAGGGGTCAGTTGCTATAGAATCTTGCGTCTGTGGTGTTGATGGAGAAGAGCCTGCACTTAACACATCTATTTTCCAAGGTTTCAAATCGGTATACCAGCGGTCATTGTACTCGCGGCTTTGCACATCGAAAGAAACTTTTAAATCTGTTCCTTCTGGCATGGTTTCTATTTGTGTGGCTCGCTCGCCCCATGCCGAGAAACATATTTTTTTGGGGAATTGTTCTGAGGTCTCAATCACAAAGTCTTGTTTAGACCATGGGCCGTTTTTCCCTTCGCCTGTTTGTTTTGGCAGCAATTTTATGAGCTTGCCCGATACTTCTAATGCCATCGTGTTATATATAAATAATCTGCAAAAATAACGTTATATTTTATAATATGGGTAATAAAAAAACTTAAAAAACAATCAACAAGCCATGTGGACTTTTTGTGCTAATCATATAATTCAAATTTGAGTTCTTGCTTGCCATAGCCCAGCTCCTTCAATCGGTCTCGTGCCTCACGCACCATAGCACTCCATCCACACAGATAAAAAATAACAGGCTTCTTTTCTCCAAAATATCTCAAATACACATCGTGAACATATCCAATATCGCCATCCCAGGTTTCTTTGCTCTCCCTCGACAATACAGGTAGAAATTTAAACTCAGGGTGCTGTTGCTGCAATTCCTCGAATTCTTTCCTATATAAAATATCCTGCTTTACACGGTTGCCAAAAACCATATACATGTTTTTGTGCGGAATGTTTTTATTATATATATCATGTATCATTGCCCGCAGCGGGGCTATGCCCGTTCCTGTGCATACAAAACACAAATCTGTTTCTATGTTTTCTGGCAAAATAAATTTACCCACAGGTCCGGCTGTTTTTACAATGCTCCCTACTTTTACGTTCTCAAATAAATAAGGTGTACCCAATCCGTCCGGTTTAATAACAATACACAATTCAAAAACCTCGTCTTCTCTTGGTGCCGAAGCAATGGAATAGCTTCTATTGGTAAACTTAGCTTCAATGGGAAGATCCAACATTACAAACTGCCCCGCTTTGTACGTAAAATCGCTAGGCATTTTCAAGAAATACCTTTTCACTGTGGGTGTTTCGTCTATTATGTCGACTACTTGTGCGTCATGATATTGGTGAGCCATGAGATTTTTATTATTATTTTGGTTATTCAAAAAAATTATAACGGCAAATAAACAGGAATAAATTTATATTGCAGCCAAATTTTTATCTTATGTCAGAAAACCAATCAGCGGCTCAAATGCATTTTATCCAAATGATAAAGAATAAGTTGCCCAACCACGTTTCTTTACCCGAACAAATAGCTTCTTTACTTAATATTGGCGACCACAGTGCATATCGTCGTATTAGGGGAGAAAAGGTAATGAGCTTAGATGAAGTTTTATTGCTCGCCAACCATTTCGAGATAAGTCTTGAATTGCTGAACCCAAAGATTTCTAACGATCAAGTGTGGTTTTCTTTTAAAACTTTAGATAACAAGTCTTTTACGTTTGAACAATATTTGCAATCGCAAATTGACCACCTAGAACGGATAAGCAAAGCAAAAGAAAAAGAAATGATATACTCCGCCAAAGACTTACCTGTGTTTCACTATTATCATTTTGACGAACTTGCGGCATTTAAAATATTTGTTTGGAAAAAGGCTATAATGGGACTCGAAGAGTACCAAGACCGGCAGTTCTCGATTGATACCGTAAATGAAGACCAAAATATTGTTATGGGTAAGATGGCATTGGAACGTTATATAGCTGTGCCGAGCGTCGAAATATGGAACGATGAAACACCGCACTCTGTTCTGCGTCAGATACATTTTTATTATGATATGGGCGTTTTTAAAAACAAAAAGGAGGCACTGGTATTGGTTGACCAATTCATGGAAATGATGAACCACCTAGAGAAACAGGCCGAAGTTGGTCATAAGTTTCACGTTGGCGACAATCCTTCTGAATATGGTAGCACTTACAAACTATACAATAATGAAGTGGTATTGTGCGACAATAGCATTTTTGCTGTTACCGATGACCAAAAGGGTGTATTTATTACACACAACACCCTAAACTATATGTTTATTACAAACCGCGATTATTGTGATACTACTCAACTATGGCTAAACAACTTAATGAAACGCTCAACGTTAATAAGTTCTGCGTCAGAAAAAGCAAGAACCCAATTCTTCAATACTATTAAAGAAAAAGTAGAGGTGGTAAGAAAGCGGATTAAATGATTTTTGTTGATATTTGAACCTAATATTCAAATTGTTTCTTTTCAAAATGTGCATGAATTCTCCTTGCTAGTTTCGCTAGGCGTTCGTTAGTTTGCTCCATAAAAATATATTCTTTTGAACCTACAAGATAAATTCAATAAATCTGTTTCAGAAAAAGCCATCGACAGTGAGTTTTACGGACAAATGACGGACTTTGCAAACTCCTTCTCAAAACAAAAACAAAGCAAAGCAGGAATAATACAACACCCTGAAAATGCAAAAAAAAGAGGGGCCTTTTATCGGTGGCGTACTACAGAAAATCTTGATAAACATTTAATAGAGTTCGAATCTAATTTCCTTAAGAAAGGTGGGAAAGTGATTTGGGCACCCGATGAAAAAGATATACAAAAAGAAGTTGCTCTTTTGCTGGCAAAGTATAATAATTATGATATTGAAGTTTCGCATTCGCCAATATTTGAAGAAGCGGGGCTTTATAATGCTCTTTCTAATAAACCTTCTCACAGTGCGGGCATAGAAGCTACTTTGTGTGGCGAAAAAAGAGCGTACAGCCATCCTGTATTCCCCCTAGCTCATGTGGGAAAAGAAAAAGCGAATGTTTTTTTTAACGAGTTCTTGGGGTTGAAAGCACGCACCGAAACTAAATATTGGGCAGAATACTATAGAGATAAATCTATTTCGAAAACCATCAACAAATCCATTGCTTTCGTTAGTCCCCAGTTTGCTCTTACCGATTCGGGGTCTCTTGTGTTTGTGGGTAATAACGGGTTACAAACTTCACTGGTAATGCAGAGTAATATAATAGTTGCTTTGGTTGGGATTGACCAAATGGTAGCAACCAAAAATGAATTGGAAACTTTGTTGCCCCTATTATCTGTTTATGGCCAAGCTGAGGCCCTGAGCCGGCAGCTCTTGTTTGTAGGGGGTCCGAAACAGAGTTCTTTTGATGAAGGCCCAGAGGAAATATATATTATCTTGTTTGACAATGGCAGAAGCAACACGCTTTCTAAACCAGCAATAAGACAATCATCTCACTGTATTCAATGTGGTGCCTGCCATATGGTTTGTCCCGTATTCAGAATGGTGGGTGCTGAATCGTATAGACCTGCTAATGCTGGCCCAATCGGCAAAGTAACATCGCAACAACAATATATCGCCAAAGAAATGAAGCACCTCAGTTTTGCCAGTACACATTGTGGTGCATGCACCGAAGTCTGTCCCGTAAAAATAGATATACATAGCTTGATCGTCAATAACCGAAAAGATAGTCAAGAAACAGGACATGCAGGAGCTAACGAAAAATATTTGTGGCTTGCATGGAAACGGATGATGTTAAAACGTAAACGAATGAACCAAACAACGTCGCTCAAAAGTTTTATGTTCCGCACTGCTTTTAGAAAAAACTGGGGCGAAAAGCGTGAATTCCCACAACTCGTTGAACGTTCATTCAATCAAATGTGGGTTGAACAATTTGGTTCTGGCCAAGAAGATTAAATTATATTTCTTCGCTTTCCTCTTTCAACAAATTTGCGGATAGCTGTTTTGTAGTTTTTGCTCCTAGCTCTTGGAGCTTTTGGGTTCTGTTTACCAAATTGCCAGAACCAGTCGATAGTTTCTTGTATGCCTCATTATAATTAATATGTGCGACATCTATTGATTTACCAACCTTCTCCAGGCTTTCTACAAACCCTACAAACTTATCATATAACTCTCCTCCCTGTCTAGCAATCTCCAATGCGTTTTTTACTTGCCTGTCTTGTTGCCAAAGAGATGAGACCGTACGCAAGGTGGCAAGCAGCGTTGAAGGGCTCACAATCACTATTTTCCTTTCCCAAGCAAATGTATAGATGTCTTGATCGTGTTGCATGGCGGCCGCAAATGCTGGCTCAATGGGCATGAACAACAAAACCATATCGGGCGAATTAAACCCTTGAGCTGCTTGATAGTTTTTATCGCCTAGTTGCTTTATATGATTTCTGACGGAATCAACATGCTGTTTTATATATTTACTCCTATCTTGTTCTGTCTCTGCCGACGACCATGAATCGTATGCAATGAGAGACACTTTACTATCAATAATTATATGTTTATTGTCAGGAAGCATCACTACCACATCAGGTCTAAGCGTATTGCCATCGTTGCCGGTAGCTGTATACTGTGTCCGGTATTCCCTGTCTTTTTGAAGACCACTCATTTCTAATACACGCTCAAGTATAATCTCTCCCCAGTTTCCTTGCTTTTTATTGTCCCCTTTTAAGGCGGTAGTTAAATTATTAGCTTCTTTCTGCAAATTTAGGTTCATTTCCATCAGTTGTTTTATTTCCGTTTTTAGGCTAATGCGTTCGCCCGATTCGGCTTTATATGTTTTATCTACCTTCTCTTCAAATTCCTTTATCCGGTCTTTTAATGGGTTCAGAATAATATCAAGGTTGGTTCTGTTTTGCTCCGTAAATTTTTGGCTCTTCTCTTCCAACAATCGCGAAGCAATGTTTTCAAAGTCGGCCTGAAGTTTTTTGGTGAGGCTCTCCATTTCTTCCTTCTGTGTTGCTATTTTCTCATTCTGATTTTTAAAAATTTCTTCCGCCTTGGCAATTTTACTTTCTAGTTTGGTGTTTTTTTCTCTCTCCTCTTTTATTTCCAATTCTAATTTTAAGACTAGCCTTTGCTGCTCTATAACACGCTTTTCTTCAAAACTTTTATCTTTTGTTATGTCGTTCAATGCCCTCTCCGTAACTTCAAGTAGGGTTGCTTTCTGTTCGAGTTCTTCTAGTTGATGAAATTTTGAGGCGTAGATACTTTTAGCAATAACCCATGTTAGAATCGCTCCACTACTTAAACCCAATATTAAAAATACCGACTCTATCATACCGCAAAAGTGCATCACACCTGTCGTTGTTTATCCATAACATTTGCCCAAAGGCATGTTTAAAACTAAACTTGCTGTTCCATTTTTCTAATAGGTTAAATAGGGTGCTAGTTTTTGTAAAGTCGTATCCGGTAATAACTTGGCCCTACTAAGTTCTTTTGCTTCTGTAATTTTATTATGCTGCTTTCTAAAGTTTACTATATTGTTAGCAGCCTTCCATCCTATATAGGGGTGATTACCCATCGTTTCCTTGCTGGCATTATTTATATTGAGCTTTCTTGCATCTTCTTTAATATATAAGTGAGAAACTGAAATATTATACATATCTATGTCCATGTTCGTAATCTGTCTCATTTGCTCTATATTAATATACCCTCCTAAACGTTCACGGTACTGTACTATTTTGGCTGCCATGTATTTGCCTATGCCTGGCAAGGTTTCTAACTGCAGACTGTCGGCTGTATTCAAATCGAGCAAAATAAAATCCCTTTTGATATAGTTTCTTTTTTCAAAACTATCGGGTAGCAGTATATAATTGTGTGCTTTTGCAACCCATGTGACATTTAATACAGCAAGTTTTTCAAAATCTGATCTCCGTTTGAAACCGTTATATTTACTTCTAAGTTTAAGAATAGACCTAATTTGTCCCTTATTTAGACCTAGTTTTTCAAAATCACTTGCAGATAATGTGTTAGGGTCAAAAGGAAAAAATGTTGGGTCATTTTTATTGTTTTCATATAACGCCTCGTTAATTTTATATTCTTGTTCCTCTACTGTTTCATTTTGTTGGGCAAACATTAAGTCCATTGCCGCTTTGTCCGACTCAGATATTGGTTGCTGAACTCCTTCATCTTGAAGCAAACTATATGCAGGGACAAAAAAAACCAACAGCACTAGCGAGAGCAATATCCAAAGGATGCCGCGTTTCTGTGTTGCTGCAAACTGTAAAAAGTCATTCTTATGTTGCTTGAAATCTCTAGACACAATAAAACAATAGGTTTTGTGCAAACATACAAAAACACCTTCTAAATCTTTGACAAAAAATATACAGTTGAAAAATAACTTGTTGTTTGTCAAATGAAACAAACTTAATTTTTTTAATTCCTGCTTTTTTTCCTATTTTGCATTAAAAAAGGAGGCCTTCTTTATGGAAACAGTATTTAACAAACTACTCGTCACTTCTGAAAAAGCCGATACTTTCCCTGCGGCTTGTGGTTTTATTGAGTTTATGGTTACTCGCAACAAGCCCCTAGAAGTTGATTTCATGTTTATCAACGACGACCTCTCCCATCTAAACACACAAGTGAAAGAACGTGTGCAAGAATGCATTAACCTCATGCATAGTCAAAATATTATGACGGAGCATTCCTTTAGGCAAGGTAATTTTCACCGTGGTATTATAGATATGGCTCAATATTCGGGCACCGATCTTATAATATGTGGAGCTGAACTGGTGAAAGGATTCCGTCGATTTTGGAATGGTAGCGAAACTTATAAACTTATAAAAGAAGCTCCTTGTTATGTTGTTTCTATTCAAAAGCCCATGAAGCGGCAAAGTATCAAAAAAATAGTTTTGCCTATAGATACTACCCAAGAAACAAGGCAAAAAGTTCCCGCTGCAATGCAAATGGCCAAGCTCTTCGATGCCACAATCCACGTGCTTGGGGTGTCGTCAAGCAACTCTCCCGATACTCTCAAAACAGTGAAAAACTATGCCGAGCAAGCCGCCGATTTTATGCGTGAGCGAGATACCAAAGTAGAAATTGATTTTTTGCAAGGCACTAACCTCACGGATGTAACACTACAATATGTAGACAACATCGATGCCGACATGCTTATGATTATGGCTGTGGAAGAACCTAACCCTTATGGTATGTTCGAAGGTTCTTTCCCAGAGCAAATGATACTCAAATCGCAAGTACCCGTAATCTCTATAAAGCTACGCGAAGATTTAAAAGTAACCTACTTTGCAATATAGCTTTTGGCAAACCATACTTCCTTAATTTTATACTGGCCTTTTGGCAACAAAAAACCTACCCAGGCCAAACACGTTAAATACTACGTGCTGTGGGCACGACCAATACCATTTCTTAAACTAACACCATTGCTTAATACACATTAGTCCAATAATGTGGATTACTTTTTTTAAATACATATTGGACTAATCTGTGATAAGCGTATATTTGTGACATGTCATTACCATCTATATTTATTGTAACTGAATCTCAGGTTGAGATTAAAAAATTAATGAAACCACAATCAGCAATGATTGCA
>JAWXAU010000149.1 GCA_034439655.1 Bacteroidota bacterium
AAAATAATACGAACCTAATTTATTTTTTTATTTCTTGGGTTATTTTTTATTGGGAAATAATATCACTATATTCAGAAGTAATTTCCTGTTATTGAGCATGATTTCCTGCAAAATCTTTTTTCCACCTATTCTGTGGTTTTTTTAATATTCCCAAAAAACTGTGCGGAATTCACTGAATGATAAGCTTAATAGTTTAACCAATTTTCTATTATTATATTTGCCACATATATCTAATTTAAAATGCCCAAAATCATAACCACAAGTTTCTATAGCCTCCCCAAACAAGTCAGACTAAAATTGGTCAATACCAGCAGCAAAGATATACTTGCCGAAATTAGCAGTGGCAAACTTCATAAAACATTATCATACTTTGGCGATGAAGATACTTATATACGCAAAGCGGCTTGTTTGTGTGTGGAAGAATATATATAGCAAATAGAAGTATACAAAAAAATATCATATATATATTAAAGGACTTACTAAAAGAACCAGATTTTAAAATTAGGCAAACGGTGGTGAATGCTGCGGGTAAATAGGCAAAACGAATTTTAAAATTGTTGAATATTTTTTCGATACAGGATTATTTGATGGGCACCACAGTGTGCGAAATGCAGTGATTGGCTCTATTAAAAAAATGGGAGAGAAAAACCCCAAACCAGTATTACAATGGGCCAAGAAATATCTGCACCATGAAGATAAAGAAATACGCAGGGAAATAGGCCACGGCATTGAGCTGAGAGGTCGCACCCACCCCGAAGATATTTTGGATATACTACAAGAATTACAATATGATAAAACCGCAAGAGTACGTAATACTTTGGTGCATGTATTGGGATAAATTGCCTACAAAAAAGGATGCCTTGAAAAAGTAATTGAGCATTTAAAATTATGGGGAAATAAAGAAGTAGTTGACAAAGTATTGTATGAAATTATAGACGTTCATAAGCGTTATAGAAATTTTTCTTTTTTAACTCAAGAACAAGCCAGGCATTATATAGAAACCCATATTTAAAAGGAAGTACATGGACTGCCCTTTTTTATAGCACCTCCCAAAATGTTTACTGTGACACCGCCCTGCTTTTGATTCTTGTAATTATGGGGAAAAAATATGGATAAAAATAATTGAAATAATTGGCAATCATAAACTTAATCCGATAAGTTTGTTTTTTTTCTAACCCTTAATTATTTACTAAAATGAACAACAAAACAATTATTTCAGGTATTATTGGAGGCGTAGCTTTCTTCCTCCTCGGTTGGTTAATTTACGGAATGATGCTCGACAGTTTCATGAAAGAAAACATGAGCCAAGCGGTTGCCCGCAAAATGGAGGAAATGGTCTGGTGGGCTTTAATTTTAAGCTGCTTTGTGAATGGTTATTTCCTTTCGCTTATGTTGGGCTGGAGCAATACCCAAAGCATGTCGATTGGTTTGCAAAAAGGTGCCATCATTGGGCTATTGATCGGATTAGGAATGGACTTGGGCATGCATGCTATGAGTACCGTATTTCTTAATATGAATGCCCTTATTGTAGATGTAGCCGCCTGTACAGTAATGAATGCCATAGTAGGTGGGATTATCGGTATGATAATGGGTATGGGTAAAAAAACAGCTTAAAAAAATTGACTTAATTTATTATTTCCCGATATATATTAAGAAAGTATATATATCGGGATTTATTATATATAATACTTCTATAATTTTTTCAACACCGCTGTCCTGGATTTAATAAATCCAACTTTATCCTTTTTGAGTATTTTATTTACCTCTTTAGCTTTAGGTCCAATTTCATAATATTTGGCTGCCCACAAGTTCATTTCGGCTATGATGGGCATCAAATCAATTCCTTTTGGGGTGAGTTTATAAAATATTTTAGCTTTGCTTTCGGGATGTTCTTCCCTGCTTATCAAACCTGCTTGTTCTAAATCCACCAAACGTGATGCAAGAATATTGGTCGCTATTTTCTCCATCGATTTTGAGAATTCACCGTATGTGTTCTTGTCGAAGAACATTATATCCCTAACAATTAAAAGTGACCACTTATCACCCCAAATATCTAAACAACTGCTGATAGGACATAAAGACCTCTGGTTTTTTACTTTGTCCATTAAAAATTATTCTAAAATATTTACTCCTTTTTTGCCTCTGGAAATCTATTTTTGCACTTGCAATTTGCAAGCAAATTTACAACAAAATTTAAAACCCATCATCATGCTCAACAATCTCCCCATTTTCATCAGCCTCATTTTCGGACTCACCACATTACTTACCGTGTGGTTTTTTTACAAGGCCGCACAAAAATCGAACATCACGTTAATTATTTTAACAATATGGCTTGGTATACAAACTGTGGTAGGACTATCAGGTTTTTATACAGTTACAGATACTTTACCACCAAGGTTTATGCTATTAGTTTTACCTCCACTACTAGGTATTATTATATTATTTCTAACAAAAAGTGGAAGAAGGTACTTAGATAATATAGATATTAAAACCTTAACCATTCTGCATATAGTGAGAATACCTGTAGAAATAATTTTGTTTTGGTTATTTATATATAAGGCTGTTCCCCAATTAATGACTTTTGAAGGCCATAACTTTGATATACTATCTGGCATTAGTGCTCCTATTATATATTATTTCGCATTTGCAAAAAACAAACAGAATAAAACTTTATTATTAATCTGGAATTTTATCTGTTTAATTTTATTAGCAAATATTGTTTTGCATGCGGTGTTGTCTTCGCCCTCCCCGTTTCAGAAGTTAGCTTTCGACCAGCCCAATATAGCTATACAATACTTTCCTTTTGTGTGGTTGCCTAGCTGTGTTGTACCCTTGGTTTTGCTATCGCATTTGGCAGTGATAAGAAGGCTACTAAAGAAGTGATTATATATCTATACCGAAACTCAATATCTAATACCAATTCTTAACCTAAAATAGTTCTCCGCCTGTGGCAGATTTGGTTTGTAGAATGGTAATGCCGAACTACATCCCGAAAGCCCTGCTTAATCCCGATAATTATCGGGATGCGGGGGAATTAGTCCCTTTCTTTTGGACTATTATATATTGAGTTTCGGTATAATACCTTTATAGTTTAGCCAATTTTTCGTTGAATTTGAAATATAAATATTTACCTGTTTTCGATATTGACTCCAACAAGAAGCTTGCTAATTTGTGCTACCTCAAAATCTGAATCACACCATTATAGTTAGTTTCTTTTCCTTCGTAACTATATATTTTAACACGGTATAAATAAACACCCGTGGGCACTAGTACTCCGTTATTACCAAACTTGCCATCCCATCTGGGTTTCAAGTCATTGTTCTTAAATATAACTCCACCCCAACGGTCTATAATTTCCATATCATACTTTTTATAATATAATCCAGTGGGACCAAATGTTTCATTCAAATCATCGTCATTAGGCGTGAAAGTATTGGGGAAATATACCAAAGGTTCTTGCTTTAAACATAATTGGTTTGAGAAAGTAACAGCTTCGTAGCCGCCCAAGTTTTCAATTCCTTTTACTACATAACAGTAATTTTCTACACTGGCACTTCCCAACAAACTATCCAAATAATCGAGTGGGGGTGTAGTTGTGGTCAAAATCAAGGAGGTCATATTTCCATCGTCGGTTCTATATACTTCATAGTGATCAACACCTTTATTCCAAAATGTATAAGGAGTGAAAGTAAAATGATTACTTAAATTATGGCTTTTGCCTTTTAACCAAATCAGACAGGCTTCGTTACTAGGCAAACTGTAATTACTACACGAGTCGCCTGACTGTATGCGATAACAATAAGAAGCACTTGTAGCATGCACGGTACTATCATAATATATGGTATCGCTTGTGCGGGCAATTTTTACCCAGCCATTGCTACCATTTGGTTTGCGGAATATATCATAGAATGCGATATCAAAAGTTTGTGACGCAGTGAACTCAATTTTAGCAGTATAGTTATTTTCATATACTGTTGCAAATTTGATATAACTTGATGCAGGAGGTGTATGGTCAAAAGGTCTTGTATATGACGAATCAGATAAGCTATAAGTATTATATTGACTATTGACCGCTTTTATTTGATAATACATTACCCTTACACATGATAGTGGTGAATCGATATAACTTAATACATTGCCCGGAACTGAAGCTAACCATTTTCCATTACGCAAGATCACAAAACTATCTGCTGTCCATCCTGTATAATTGTTCCAGTTCAAACTTATATTTTGTTCGCCAGGAATTGCATTCAATACTATACTGGCATGCTCGGGAGAGAATGTGCTACTAATATTTCCGCAACTATCCAAAACGGCTACTTTGAAATAATATACTGAGTCGACTGTATTTATTCCTGAAACTTTATAGGTTAATTGAGGCGTGAACGCAGAAGCCAATATCCAATTAAAATCGTTTGCCGTACGATAATATACTATATAACCACTTGCATCACTACTGCTAGAAGGATTCCAATTTGCGGTAACTTCTCCATTGGCTACACTAGTTGCGGCAACATAAACATTGATTAAGGTAGTGGCATTGGGAGCGTCAATTTCAAAAGTGAGCACACCTACTGTATCCGATAGTGATACAAATCCTGTGCTATCCATAACCGTAATCCGATAATAATAGGTCAAATTACAATCAGCAAACGAGTCGGCATAACTGGTAACGGAAGGACCAAATAATCCAATACTTGTCCATACTGTTTGTCCCGGATTTAACCTTTCCAAAAGATATTGATTTACAGGAAAACCGATATAATTAGACCAACTCAAATTTACAGAACCGCTAACAGAATTGGCTTGCAATTGCACCACAGTGTGGGTGTCGCTAGGAGCAGATTCATTATCGCAACTATCGGTTACTGTAATATAAAATCCATTTGCAAGGTATTGCGTATTGAGACCCTGCACGGTAAATGAAAGTTTGCCATTGTTCAACTCAGGATATATATTTTTCAATTTGAAATAAAGCCCACTATCATTTAAATATATATTATAGCCAGTACGAATACGATCGGTAGAGGCATTAAAAAATACATCAACTTCTGCATTCGCTGGGTCGGTGGAAACTACCGTAGCGTAATCTATCTTAATTCTCGGTGGTGGTATTGTATCAAAAGTTACTGCGGTATTCACATTGGAATTACTTAAGGAATAATCACCAAACAATTCTGATGCTTCTATATAATACCTATAAGTGTAAGTGCAACTCACATTGGTATCGATATAACTGGTGGTAGCAGAGTCGGTAACTGCTATAATATTTGCAGCATTCAGATCATCCCATCTCCATATTTTATAATTCGCTACGGGGAATCCTTCGTATTTGCCCCAGTCGAGAGCTACTTGCAAGTTACCTGGCGTAACGGACAAATCCATAGTTTTATGCACTTCGGAATAAGCTCCTTCGCGGTCGCACAAATCGCGGAAAACCATTTTAAAATAATTTAACCCATCTTCCGTATCAATACTATCCAACAGAAATGTTGTGTCATTCATATCCGTTGTTTCGTAATACATATAATACTTACTAAAGGGACTTCCATTCCAATAATATATTTGATATTTTTTAACTAAGGTATCTACTGTTTTCCCCCATGTAAAAGCAATAGCTCCCAAGGTATTACCGCTAGAAGTAGTGGTAGCATTAAAAATATTGGGGGCTAGTGGTGTGGGGTAGTTATAAGGTATTACAGCCATGGTATCGCTAAGTGAATAGGTAGTACCGTCGCTGCTGCGAGCGAGCACCACATAACTATATACACTGCCTAAATTAATTCCAGAATCTTTAAACGTAAATGTATTCGTATCGGCAACAAAAGTTGATTTAACACCTAAGCTATCCTTCCTATATATTTCATACCTCAAAAGTTTATTATTAAAATACGCATAAGGGCTCCAAGAAATATTGATTTCTGGAAAACAAGCTTGATATTGAAATTGGAGCTTAATAGTTGTTTCGGTATCGCTGGGCATCGATATATTGTTGGTATTACAACTATCAACAGCTACCACATAATAACTATATGATTGCTGATTGGCAACTACAGTTGAATCATCATAAGTAAAAACATTAGTTACCTGTGCAATATTGGTAAATATCCCCGAACTATTGTTTCTATATATATTATAATACTTTACATCAGAGCTTTTGCTCGCAAACCATTCAAGCCTTACCAAATTATTATTAACAACTGACACCACTTTAATTACTGCAGGTTCGGGCTTAATGGTATCATAAGGAACCAATAAAATACTATCAGAATTAACATACACTCCTCCAAATCCATTCGTTCTAATTCTAAAGTATTGGTTTGTATTACAACCCAAAAAATCTACACTGCCTGAAGTTGTAACGCTGTTCTTATATAATATAGTAGTCCACACTCCGCTAATCCATTGTTCTACTTCTTGATCCTTAATAGGGAAACCTGTATATAAATTCCAATTAAGTTTTACGCCCAAGTTCACGGCATTACCACTTAGGTTTGCACTGGTATGTGCTGCGGCAGCCAAAGATGCATTCATAGCACAACTATCGTATGCTATAATTGAAACACTATATGCTGAGTCGCTTACTGGCAATGGGGTGATATCATAAGTTAAAGTACTTGGAGACAAAGTATCCGCTTTAATCCAATTGCCGTTGGGCGATCTATAGGATATTACATACTGGCCTATATCGGGCGACGATGCCTGCCAACTAACACGAAGTGTATTGTTATTTAAAACTGTTGAGCTTACAATATTAACTTGTGCAGGAGCAACAGAGTCGAATGGGGTAAGTATAATAGTGTCAGAATAAGATTCACGTCCCGTACTGCTTTCTATTCCTATAATAAAATAGGTATGTGGAATATTACAAGACAAACTATCGTGCAACCATGCAGTATCGGTAGGAGCCAAAGTATCTAACCTTACGAAACCACCACTGGGCAATAGCTCAGTTATTTCATAACGCTGAATATTATAACCTGCAAACTTGTTCCAATTAAGAGAGTTTTGCAAATGGCCACCTTGGCCTGTAAGTTGTATTTGATCGAAAACAATAGAATTGGAAGCGTTCAAGCAAGAATCAACAACAGCAACTTGATAATTATAATAACGGTTTTGTGCATCGGCAGTATCATAAAAAGTAAAAGTATTGCCAGGAGCCGCACTATATAAAAATCCACGCTGCACCCAATTACTGGAGTCACGCTCTTTCCTCCTTATTGCATATCCAAATATAGAAACTGAATCTTGTTCAACAATATCAATCTGTATGGTTTTATAATCGTATACAGTTACATTCTTCAACACTCCCAATGCTATAAAACTTGTATCAATAGGTGGCAAGGTTACGGTATCGCTCAAGCTATAATATACTCCATTTGTATCTTTGGCAATTACTGCATAACTCACATATCCGTTACATGGCGAAGGGAAGTCAATAAATAATGTATCTGTGCCTGCAACGGTACCAACAGGATAAAACCCTCCAGTATCCTTACGCATGATTATATAACTTCCTACCTTCCATCCTTTATAAGGAGTCCAGTTCAATTTGTTCCTGAGTTTCTTAAGCGTCACGCTCAAATCCATAGTTTTATGGAATCCGTTAGAATCGGTAACTATATTGCACGAGTCTACACTTACCATATAATACCAATGATTTTGTGTACGCGTATTCAATCCTATATGGGTGAATGTATCAAGTGTTAGCGGAATATTATCTTTGATTAAAGAATAACTTCCTGCTGCACCTGTATTTGAATAATACAATCTTGAGAATTTAACAAACGAGTCAAGCTCCAATGCCTTCCATGCCACTAGCACTGCACCATTGGTAGCCGATGTTGCTACTTTACTAACTGAATGAATAACAGGGCCACGAACATTTTTGAAATCAAAATTAACTGTGTCACTTTGGCTGCTATTGTTACCTCCTCCATTTTCGTTAGCTACAATAACATATCTATAATAAGTATTTACCGAGATAGCTGTATCTGTATAAGTAGAATCGGCAGCAGTAAATGTTTTGTAAACAGAATATGCTCCACCATTGCTACTGCGATAGAGTTTATACTGAGCTACACTTCCAGGCCAATTTTTGTAGGTGCTCCATTTCATTTTATACAATCTTTGGCAAATATCTAATTGGCCATCCAGGTTGATAGAATTATGCTGTAGAGCCTTGCTGCTACTATTATTAGAGCAGCTATCAAATGCTTCAAGTGTATAGGTATAATAATATTTAGCAGCGTCCACATTCGAATCGGAGTAATAGATAATATTCCCTGCAAGCGTATCGTAAGCAACTGGCGTACCTCCATTTAATGCCCTGTATAATATAATACGGTTTACATCTGGATCTGTTTGACTCCAGTGCAAATCAAGGCGGGTATGATGTATGGTTGTTATATAATCAAATACAGGTCGCGGTGGAGGTTGTGTATCGAAAGGTTGTATAGCGATTGTATCCGAATAACTAGTTGGGTAACCACCTTGATATAATGCTTGTATTCTATAATAGTTCAGTTTGCAGCGTACACCCACACTATCAGTGAAAGAAGTATCGCCATTTGTTATATTATATATATCAATCCAAGAACCGTTATTCCACCTTTGAATATTATAATCGCTCACTGTAAATCCCTTGTAGGCATAAAACTGTAAGAACACCCTGTTATTGCCAGGCTGAGCATGAAGCTGCATAGCACAATGTATAGTAGAATCCTTAGAGGCTAAGTTTTGACAACTGTCGTGCGACATGATATAATAACAATATCTATTACTCATGGCATCTACTTTCATATCGCTATATATAACAGGATTGCCTGTTGGATAAGTTAATACCGTATCCAATACATATGCTCCGCCATTGGTAGATTTATAGATAAAATATCTGTCAACATCTTTGGATATACTGGGATTAAAAAGTAAATTAATTTGAGTACCAGTAATTACAGTTACCATTTCCACATTGGGAGCTATCGGCCTTATTGTATCATAAGAAGTTAAGATAATAGTATCACTTTCCGTATATAAATTGGTATCATTTACATCATAAAACTGCACTTTATACCAATAAGGAGAATAACACGAAATGGCAGAATCATATATTACAGAGTCGTTAGCAGTAAGTGTTTTGTAAGGGGCCCAAACATAAGTAGTTGAAGTGTCAGCCCTTACCAATACTACTTTACTAAACCCTTTAAAACCTTGATAATTGTACCACCACAGTTTCACCCTGAAATTTTCTGCTTGCCCTTGTAAATTAACAGGTGCATGGTGTTCGTACATGGAGCCGATATTGCCACAACTGTCAATCGCTTGTATTTTATAATAGTAAGGTTGGTTGCCGCTGTTAATATTTGCAGTAGCATCAATATATTTAAAATAAGGACTCTTATTATTTTTCACAGAATCTAAAAATACAAATGCTCCTGTAGTCTTACGGTATATATAATACCAAGCCACATCGCCCGAATCGTTTGGTTTCCATTCAAGCTGAACTTGTTGGCCAGATGGTGTAATAGTTGCCTTCACAAATCCTTGAATGACTGGGGGTAATTTGTCTTTTAAGGTAAAATACGAGGTATAGGTTGAAGAAGAAGTGCAAGCACCCACGCTATCGTAACCTACTACTTTGTACCGGTGCGAAGACGTGCAACCCCTTGCATATTGAGAAATAGAATCGTTTAAGGTGCTGTCAGCATAAGTCCAGCCGCTGCCATCATCTTTGTATAGAAAATATTTATAAGGTTTATAGGCAGTAGTAGGCTTATTCCACAAAAGGTTCACCACACTTTGACCGCTTAGCGTCCCAGTTATCAAAATGGTAGATATCGTATTTCCACTTACATAGTTACCACAAATATTTACGGGCACAATATCATAAATATATTGTGTAGTAGTGGCACTCGTTACCGTGTTATCAGTATAACTAGTAGATGATAGGCTTGCTGAATCTATAAGTGTATAACTGCCCGCCAAGGGTTTTCTAAATATATAATACTTGGTGGTAAGTGAACTTTGCGTGGACGGATTTTTCCATGTTAAATTTATCTGGGTAGCACTCACCACATCGGCACATCGCAGTTGCGGCGTGTTTCCTGTCACCATACTATTTACCGTAATTGAAAAATTCTTTTGGTCACTCCCACAGTTTTTATTTAACAAATCAACTGTCATCAGGTAGGGCTGCGAACGAGCATGGTTACATCCAGGTTTCCAACAAAATTGTTGGGTAACTAAACTGTCGCCCGATTTTTTTGCAAAGGTGGCCAATGGAACCGTACCGCCTGTCAAGGTATCGAACATCACACCGGTTGCCGAAATATATACTGAGTCGCCCAAGGAATCTGTACCAACAATATTGAAACACAAGGAATCGCCTACTTTCACACTTTTGGAAGTTGAACTACCCCAACTTACAATTTTTGGTGGGTAATAGTTGGCACATGCTTTTGCAACTACTTGCAAATCTCTCCGTACTTCACTCATCAACACAGGCGAGCCATTAACATCGCGATACTCCTTAATTTCAATGGCTATTACAAAGTTATTGGAGGTTGGAGCGGTTGCGGTAATCTCTCCCGTAAAAGTGTCCATTGCTATAGAGCCACTCGTTCCCAAAGGTTGCGTAGTTGAATAACCAGATGCCCAATCGCATAGAATGCCACTAAGTGGCGGCTGCACCGCATAACCTGAACCTGGACTGCCAGGTGTTGAGCCATAAGGTTGTACAAACGTAAATACCAGTGAATCTCCATCGGCATCATAAGCATTATTGCTAAAAACCATTTGCTTATTGGTACACAGGAAGGGAAGAGGTTTGCTTACAAATTGAGGTGAACTATTGATATATTGTTTGGGAGAAGGGATATATATCTGCCATCCCATACTTTTCTTGTCATTTGACTGGCTTGCCCCCAAACTTAGATTTATAATACTATTGTTTCTCTGTGTACCCCCACAAGTAAAGTATAGACCATACGTTTGACTGGTTGGCATATTTATGGTGTCAACGTATACCGCTTCTTCAATGCAAACACCTGTTGCGGGTATACAAGTGGGGGTAACATTATTAGATTTACCACCAACCATATAAACTTGACGAGTTCCCAATGAAGAATAGTTGGTACTCTTATAATAGCCTATGCTTATGGGATTTGAAAAACCTGATGATGAATTACAATCACGGTATATTACCAATTTAATTTCGTAATAAACTTTATTACTTTGGGTATACAAATAGCGGTAGGTGAAATCGCCACCCATTAAGTGAGTTGACTGTGCAGATTTTTGAAACCCCAACAGTGTCAATATCAATAAAATAAATGTAAATGATTTTTTGGTCATTTTTAAAGGGGTAAATTTACTGATTAATAATGGTATAGACAAACTTTTTGTCTGAAGGGTTCGGTTTACAATTGATAATCTTTTAAATAAATAAAACCCGAGTAAACCATTTGCCTTCTCTAAAAGAAGTCTGATGGTAGTTTTAATAAATTGATTAACTAAAATTGATTTTTCCATTGGTTCTATTTGATGATGCAAAGAAACAGTGCCTGTTAAACCTAGAAACTGATTTGCATCAATATAGCCCAATGACTTTCATCAACTTGGATATCTGTGTACTTGAAGTGTTTTTCTTAATTTCCCCCGATTTCGATTTTCAACACAAGGCTGCGGAAGTTTGATCAATTTTTCACCACCTTCTGTACCCAAATATTTCCATGGGGATCGCTAATTCTCACAAAGTATAAGCCTTCTGCTAAATCTGCGAGTGCAATACACTGGGTTTGATACTGCGGCATCGACCATTTCTTCTCAAAAAGCAAACAACCAATTGGGTCTAAAATTTCTATTTGTAGATTTTCTAAACTTTTGTTTGCTAGATATAAATCGCCGTTTGTAGGATTGGGATAAATTGCAACTATTGCATCAATATTTAAAGAAGGAATACCCACACCATAAAAATTAACCGCATCAGCTACCGATATACATTGGTCGGGATTGGTATAAATACAATAGTATCTCCCTGCCTTTGTAGGAGTAAAGTTAACTCCATTGCCTTGCAAAATCCCTGTAGTATCATACCAGTTCATCGAAGCACCTTGCACGGTTGTTAAATAAGTTTGCTTTACTTGTATAATCGGTTTCTGCGGAGGGGTTAATACCCTGATATACTTGTTCAACACTAAAGTATCACTTTGCCAAGCATTGCTCACCACCAATTGTATGTCGTAAAAACCGGGGGTATCTTGTTGCCAACGCAAAGTATCTCCAATCCCTGCCAACACACCTTGCACAAACCATTTTACGGATTTTACATACTTGTTTCTCAAACAAATAAATTGTGTTTGCTCACCCACACATACTTGTGCTTGGGCACCATATATACTTGCCATCGGAAAACTATCAAAAGCACAAAATCCTGTTTTTAACAAAAAAAAAGCACTTGGCAGATAAAGCCTCCCGCCGCATTGTGTAATATTCGTAAAATTACTTTCTTTTTTAGCCCCATTCAATATGATAGACTTGAAAAACAAAGCCCCTGAAGCTAAATCCTCTTTAGCCCAATTAATAGTGCCTATGCAAGCAGCACTATATAATAATCCAATACTTCCAGTTACTTGAGGGGTAGCGAATGACGTCCCCTTGTCAAGAGCATAAGTAGCATTAGAACTTGTGGTATATATATCAGTGCCAGGAGCTGCAATATCTATACTCCGTTTGCCATAAGCTGCTGCATTATCAAGGTCTCCCCACATATTGTGATTGGTAACCATTACCAAAAAATGACTTACGCAATTGGTGGGCATGTCGTAAGACACGTCAGTATTAATAGGCGTATTGGCTGTAGCGGCCACACTAATAATACCTAATTGCCCAAGACTATCATACATGGCACACCACAGGGGATAATTTTTAGGATTGCCATTATCAATACCAAACGAAGAATTTACTGCTACCACAAATGCCCCCTTTTTTCCTTGGCTCTGTATATAATCTTTTTTCATTTGGGCATAATATCCATAAGCTTCTACCACTGTAGCTTCATCGGAATTTGGGAAGGAAACGGGCAGTATTTTTATGTTCCAGTTTATACCTGTCACACCTATCTTATTATCACCTGTTGCTCCCATCACACCTGCCACTCCCGTGCCGTGGTCGGATGGAGGCATACTGTCATTATTTAACTGGGTATTATAACCGCGGTAATCATCAATATATCCATTACTATCATTATCAATATTATCATAAGGGATTTCATTATGGTTGATGAATAAATTAGCTTTGAGATCGGGGTGATGGATTTCCAGTCCTTGCTCTACCATACCAATTACAATAGTATCGCCTGCTTTTGTTATACCTCCTGTGGTACTGTCCCATACTGCAGTGGCACCAATATCCATCGTTATTACTTGGCTATTTTGCAAATACCATTGCTTATTAAAAAATGTGTCATTGGGTATAGTGCTTCGCAAATACACTTTATGATTAAGCTGGGCTATAGCTACTTCTGGTTTTTGCTTCAGAAATACAATAAATCTATCTATATCATTGTTCTTTTTGGGTTCCACCAAATATATATGATATAGTTTCGACAAACATTTTACAATATGTATATCTGTGTAGCTTGCCAATTGTTCAATGCTATTGCCTGTTTTCAGCATAATAATAGCCTGCCTTTCTGGAGTTTGAGAATACATAATATTAGAGCATACAACTAGTAGCATACTTATCACTATTTTCCGAAAACAACCGTAAATAAAATAGACCGAAGTTGCCACTTTAAATTGGTCATTCATCGGTCTATTATTCATATCAATTATGATAGTACTATCTAAGTACTACTTTTTGTTCCATTGTTTCGACACCCGAAACTATTCTAATCAAATAAATTCCTTTGGCAAATTGAGAAAGATCTAAAACCGTTTTGGTTTGCAAATCATAAGTTCCCACTTGTTTGCCAGTTATATCTATAATATTTATACGGCCAGTATTATAGGGCGACTCAACTATTACCAAGCCCGTACTTGGGTTTGGATATATAGCAAATGCTTTTTTATTGCTGATATTTTGCAAGCCTGTATAGGTACATGGTGTTGTATATGCATTTCCTGGAGAACCTGCTGCACATCCGCAGAACCAAGAAGCCGAATTGTTAAATGCTTGTTTGGTGGTATCAGCTAGTTCCAGTGTATATTCTAAACCATCAGCACATATAGGCCATGGGCTTGTATTGCTATAATATACATAATACTTTAATCTGCCTGATGTATCAAATAGTTCAATACTTCCTTGCTTTGGTAAATCGAGACCTGTCCAAGTGCTATGATTTGTTACACTAGGCCAATACATAGCTAATTTAGTATCATCTTTATTCAACAATTGATATTTCTTTGCCTGCACTATCAAGTTGCCGGAGAACTTATAAGTCAATGCTCCAATATCTACACGCCATTGATGGAGCAACATCGTACTATTTGAATTATTCTTCAATTCCAACCATTGTCCAGCATCGAACATTGGGCCCGGGTTATAGTTTATTTCGCTTACCACAAGTGGATATTGGCATGGTATATATGTAGTGGCTGGCGAACCACCAATGCAACCTTCGAACCACGCAGTGTACGTTCCTGTTGCAGGTTTAGTTATATCACGTTCCAAGCTCCGACCTGTACCTGCCACTTCCGCAGGCCAACCATTGCCGGCTCCAAATCCGAATATACCTATCATATTGCGTTTGGTATTATACATTTTCACCAAACCTCCTGTATCTGCCAAATCAAATCCACTCATGCTTATTGCATTTATTCCTTTATTATATAATCCAAAATTAGTAAGGTCATTTGCAAAAACCAATCTTTCACCTTTCAACATAAAAGTGTTTTCAGGCACTATAAATGTTTTGCTCGAATCGCTATTCACAAATAAATAGTTACCAATATCAATAGGGTTCGCATTGGTATTCGCCAATTCTATCCAGTCTCCGGTATTATTTTTAAGATGAGGCTTGAACATGATTTCAGAAATTGTAGGATCGCCTATACAAACACTGTTGGCTAATCCTGGAGAACCGAGGATACAATAGTTTGCCCAATTGGCAGCGGTGTAAGTAAGATTTGAAGTATCGTTTAGGGCAATGGTATATCCATTCGCATCAGCTTTGGCCCAACTTGAAGTATCATAACTAATTGCTGCTGCTACTTTACCCGCTTTATCTATAATCACGATTCCATCATTCACACTCAAATCAAAATTAACTTCCACTTTTAAGAACGACTGTACCGGGAATATTTTATCAAATTTTGCCTTATTGCTTACCACTACCAATCGGAAACCGGCGGGAATTATTGTATTTGCAGGCAAGGTAAAGCTTTGTCCGCTTTGTATAGTTTGCACATTATACCCGCTCAAATCCTTCAATTGGTTGCTGGTATTTCGTACCTCAAACCAGTCGCCAGCATCTGCCTTTGGATGGCTTTGGTAATTAATTTCTGAGAACACCAAGTTTTCGGCACAGGTACTATAATCTTTCCCAGGCGAACCTTCCAAACATCCACCAAACCATGAACTTCCTAAATTTGGGTCATTGGTCGGTGAAGTACGTTCAAGGGTTCTTTCAGTTAAATATGCATCCTTTGTCCATCCTTTAGAGAAGTCGTAAGGAATTGCATATATCAAAGTGTGGTCTTCATTATATATTTTTATGGTATCTGCGTTGTCATCAAAATAATATCCTCCCGATACATGGTTATAGGTATTATAATAACTTGCAAACAACGATGAGTCGGGAGTTACTATTATGTAATCTCCCGTTTTCATAATCTTATCTGTATGTATTTGCCCTGTGAGTGACCCATTGGCATTGCTAATTTCCCAGCCATCGACTGTTGCGAAGGAACTACTGTTGTTTTTGAACTCAAGCCAGTCACCACTTTTCGACCATGTAGCACTTGCCAATTGCATCTCCGTAAGAACTGTACCGTTAAAGCAAGGACTGTAAGCCGCAGCGGGCGAACCACCTAGGCAACCAGCAAACCAATATGTTGGAATTCCAGTATTTGCCGAGGTATCATTCCCTTCAATCGTATAACCTCTGCCATCAGCTTTAGATATTGCAGAACTACTATAAGAAGTTTGTGCAATAAGTTCAGCTTGCTTACTATATATCTTTAAAATTTCGTTTTTGCCCAATACAAAATTGAGAGAGCCATAGATGGGAACATTAGGGAAAATCGACCTAAACTTATTGCTATCGGAACAAAGCACAATGCGTTGATTGGAAGCAATGACACTGTTTTGCGGAAATCCGAAATAACCTCCCGAACCATTCTTCAAACTATAGTAACTCAAATCGTAATTATTGCTCGATTTGTTCCATATTTCTAACCATTGACCCGCATCTATAATACTAGAGGGGGTATGATTTATTTCTGAAATTACTATTTTTTCATCGCATTTTTGGTAAGGCCCACCAGGGGAACCTTCTATACAACCATCGAACCAAGAAGTGTAGAATAAAGCACTATCATATATGCTCGTTCGTTCTTGTGTGCGACCATTGCCATTGGCTCCTTGAGGCCAGTTGCTAGAAGTTCCATCGAACGTGGCAGTGGCGAATAAGATACCAAAGTTATCTCTAAGTTTGATTGTTTGTGGTTTGTTATTTAGCAAATCAAAATTGAAATTACCTACTGTTTTAACACCTGTATGTCGCTGTTTGAACCTGGAAGTATCATAACAAAATACAAGATATTCATCTTTGAATATTACGGGTGCTTTTTGAAAGGTATATACAAAAGTGCTGTCCCCATTTTGCAACCTAAACCCTGAGGGTTCCACAGGAAGCAAACCCGTATTTTGCACTTCAAACCAGTCGCCTGAGTTCAGAGAAATATCGCTATTATAGTTTACTTCTGTAATTGCCAACTGCCCGCCACAAGCACCTTTTATTTTACCTGGCGAACCACAAGGGCAAGCGGTAGTCCAGCTTTGAGGCTGCGATGCAAATACGGAATCCTTTTTCCAGTCCAAGGTATACGAGCCACCATTAGTAGCTTGCAGCGTATAATCCCATGTTGAATCAATATAATAAGCTACGCCATAACGTAATTTGCTATTGGCATCACGGAGTATGATATGATCGCCCAATGAGGCAAGTCCGAAATTGAAATCGCCCAGTACATTTGTGAGGTTAGGGAACAGTTTTAAGAGTTTGCTCTTTTTATTGCTTACTACTATGCGGTCATTGGGTTGCAGCACCGTACCGCTAGGGAACAAGAATGTATCTTTTACATCATTGTCCTGAAATATCCAACCTGAAATGTCTTTTGCTACCTTATGCAAATTCCATATTTCAAACCAGTCGCCCGCATCGGCATCGCTATTGCTATTATAATTTATCTCGCTCACAAAAATACTGTCGTCGCAGGCGGTAAATGCAACTCCAGGCGAACCACCCAGACAACCACGTTTCCATGCTTTGGGGTCGCTCTGCCAAGCAACGGTATCTTTTACTTCAAGCGTATATCCTGTGCCTGCAATTCTTTTGGGCCAAGCCAAAGTATCATCGTAACTCATGGCTGCCAATAGTTTTGTTCCTTGCAGAAAACGCAAATCGTCGCCAACGGAACCCAAGCCAAATTGAAAATTCCCTATATAGTTTTTCACGTTTGGATACATGGTTTTAAACTTAACCGTATCGGCTACAAAAACCAAATAATCACCCGATTTTAGAATGGTATTACTTGGTATTCTGAATGGTGTGAGTGTATCACCATCATATACATCCCACCCCGAAAGATTTAATGCAGATGGGGAAGAGTTCTTAATCTCGAACCAATCGCCAGCATCATTAAACGATGCCGCTTTATAATTTATTTCAGTGAACAATATGCCTCCTATACAATTTGCAGGAGTAGTGCCAGGCGAACCACCCATACATGCACTGAACCAGCTACTGCCTTCAGAAAAATCATCGGCTGAATCTTTTAACTCCAACGAATAACCCTGTCCATCGGCTTTCTGTGTAAATGTACCTTTGTCATCGTACGCTACAGAAAATACTAAGCTATCGCTTGGTGTAAATATGCGAATCACATCAAAACCATTACTCAAATCCATACCTTGAAGCGATACAAAAGCATTTACAGTAGGGTTCACGGTTTTGAATGCAGTGGTATCTCCTACGCATAGTAACCTTCCTCCTGCAACTATTTTGGTATTGGTAGGAAATACAAAATTGATAAAATTATTTTTATTGCGAACGAGATAATTGCTCAAGTCAATAGTTGCTGCGGTATGGTTATACAATTCAAACCAATCGCCCGAAGCAGCAAATTTGGGTGGATGGTAGTTTATTTCAGATACTTTTATGAATTCACTACATTTAGAAAAAGATGCACCTGGCGAACCACGCATACAACCATTTCTCCAATTGGCTGGGTTAGATGCCAACAAGGTATCATTAATCAACTCCATATTGCGACCATAACCATCGGCAGCCAAGGGCCAAGGCTGTGCATCGGTATAGTGTATGCTGATAACGGTTTTGCCTTGGTTATCTATAATGTCTATATCTTCTTTGGAATTACCTAATTCAATAGCTGTTTGTATTAAAGGTGCGGTAACATTACTATATTGCTTGCGGAATAAATTTGTATCGCTACAAAGTATCCATCTCGTATTTGCAGGTATAGTAGTACCCTCAGCAAATTGATATTTAATCCACCTTATGTTGGTATTTAGTTTCCATTCGCTTATGTCAATATTAGAATTGCCATAGTTGGTAAGCTCTATCCAATTACCGGGATTCTGAATCTTATCCGAATTATAATGAACTTCGGTAATGTTTAATTGCTGTTTGGTTGTAGTTCCTGTTGCTACAAAATTGGCGGTAAGTCTACCTCCTTTTTTGGTAAAGTTTTTATCAATAGTTGCATTCGAATCATTGGCACTAAGTGCATCACCACTCCAGTAACTAAAGGTATAACCGGGATTGGGAATAGCCGCAACGGTTACATTATTCCCATTAAAGTATGTTCCTTTCCAAGGAAATTTATTTGGATATACAGTACTTACTTTCATGCGGCCTGCACTAGCTGGGTACACATCGAAAATGAGGTTTACTGTATCACTCAACGAAAAATAATCTTTTACATATTTACGTGCATATATATTACGATCTACGGAAAATTTCCTGATTACATCCACTTCTTTTTGCCAATCGCTTAGGCTTGTTGAGGTTCCAGTCGGAGGGTTTAATTGACCTGACCAACGTGCAAAACTCTTCACCATATCATTATACAAGGAATCATATAATATTTTCACCGTGGCTTGCACCGAGGTATAATGGAAGGTTGTATTAATTAAATCGGCTTGCCTATTAATAAAGTACTTTTTGAATTTGGCATTTTTGAGCATCATCTTGATCATGCCTGCAGGATTTCCTCCTCCATCCAAAGTGCTTTTAAAGAAATCTAACTGTGGCGAGGTATTGCCTAAACCCCAATTAATTCCAAAACCGAAATCCAAATCCCATAACATGAAACGCCATTTTTGGTTTCCACCCTGTGGCCTCCACCATCTTATATTATTTCCTGGCCAATCTTGATTAATTACATAGGTCTCTGTAAAGAAATAATCTGTCCAGTTTTCATAATCAACTGTCTTGGTAATTCGGTTAAAAGCTGCATCGCTTAAAGTAGCAGCACTTGTATACTGACTTGCATTGAAGGTATCTACCAATTTGTACCAAGTAGCACTACTGCCATACATCGGACTGCCTGGGCTATAATGAAACATATCGATACTGTCAGGATTTACACCATGATTTTCGTAGCAATAATTATTATCCTGTCTTTCGCGTATATGATACATCCCATAGAATTTCCCATTCATATATCCTTTCACGGTTCTTGCTACTTGCACATCTTGATTGGTGTTTACTCCTAAACTATGTATCAATTCATCACGCATATGGGCTCTAAACCAATCCACTCCCGCATTCCGCACATTGAAACTGTTTACTTCAGGGAGTTTTTTATTCCAAAACAAATCTCCTGCACAATAGCTGCTGTCCAAATATCCCTTGGTTTTTACCCTTATGCTTTTTTGTGCAAATGACCGAGAATAATTTCCGTGCGTAGTTATGACACAGCCAAATTGCTTTTCAGTTTTACCATATTTATCAAACAGTTCAAAGTAAGCCTGTCTCTCCGTATTGGCAGTATATACACTGCTAAAACTATCAGGATTAGTTGAAATAGAAACTGCAGAGGTATATAATGAATCATTTACAAAATAAGTTTGAACCTGTTGTGGGCTAGGCAATAAACCTACTTTGTAGCACCGAGCTTTGAATACCTTTGTGCTATCGAAGGTAATTGCTTTAGAATACTTTGTAAACGATTTATTGGTGGAAGCAGGTACTGCACTTGGAGGGTAACTTCCGTCAGTACTATAGTATATCGCTGCCCCATCAGGCGAAGTCATTGTAATAGTAAGTTTGTATTTACCTCCCTTCTGAAGAAATACACCGCCATCAGGCGTAAAAACTGGTGCTTGACAATATGCTGTAAATTTATTCCCTGAATTGGTATTGCCTGGGGTAGGTTTATCGCTAATATACCAAGTGCTGCCATCAGGCATGCGGGCATACGTTTCTTTTGACCCTACACCGCCTACCACATGGCTCTCTATTATATTTCCATTGGTATCACTCATTATAAGTTCGGCACTATTACTCGCTTGGTTCAGTTTGAAATTGGTATGTGCTTTACTGCTTTTATAGCGGTCTTTACCACTGGCAAATATCACATACTTATTGCCTGCAGCCATGGTAACACTGGTGGATATTCGCCACATAGTGGGGTTTGACCTATCGTTAGAAAAACAATAGTTTCTTAAGTCTATGGAGCTAGAACCAGTTTTGAGATAAACCTCAAACCAATCAGACCAATCACCGTTGTCGTCGGCGATAGAACCGGCATTGGCACTTGAAATTTCGTTGATAAACAATTGACTCTTACCCGCAAAAGGTAGTAAAATCAATAACAAGATTGGGTAAATTTTTCTTAGCATGTCGAAGATTTTGGATAAGCTGTGTTAAAAAATTGTGATGTGATATTTAACCACGAAATAACTACAAAAATTTGAGATTTGCAAGTCATAAAATTGTCTTGATAATTTTATGTTTCTTTATATTATTTTCCAGAAACGATTCCTTTAACCACGCTATATCAAATCATCCAAAGCATCCTGTATGTTTTCGTACTCAAATTTAAAACCCGCTTTTAATAATTTCTCAGGCCACACATTTTTATCAGATAACAGTTCAGTAGCAAATTCACCAAACAATATTTTTAAGACCCATGCTGGAATATTGGGTAATATAATTTTTCTTTTTATTCTTTTGGCAATAGCTTTGGTGATAACTTCATTGGTTGCAGCGTGCGGCGAGGTGGCATTAATGGGCCCTGCCATTATGTTATTCTCCATCGCATATATAAATACCCTGCACAAATCTTGTAAATGTATCCAACTTGTCATTTGCTTACCACTGCCAAGTGCGGCTCCCATTCCCCATTTAATTGGGGCAGACATCCGTGGTAAAAATCCACCTTCCTTTGCCATTACGATCCCTATTCTAACAGCAACTGTTCTGCAACCTAAATTATCGAAGCGATATGCTTCCTGCTCCCAATGAAAACAGGTATCAGCTAAAAAATCTTTTCCTGCTTCACTGTCCTCATTCAGTTTTTCTCTACCTTTATTGTTATAAATGCCAGTGGCCGATGCGGTTATAAATAGTTCCGGTATATTCTTAGTTTTTTGGGCCAATTGAAAAAGCAAACGATTGCTATATATGCGACTATCATATATCTCATTCTTAAATTTTTTTGTCCAACGTTGTTTGGAAACATTTGCTCCGCTTAAATTTATTACTACGTCAATACCTTGCAAGGCTGTTTCGTCAATTTGAAGATCCATCGGGTCCCATTGGTAGTCGCTCTTCTTATTTCTGCCCAAAGTTTTAACTTGATATCCAATTGCTTTGAAATTTTCTACAAGCTTTTGCCCGATTAAGCCACTGGCACCGGCTATGAGTATGGTTTTATGCATGGTATATTGTATAATTATTTATCTTCCATTTTCTTGTTTAGCCTGTCAATAACAATTCCAAATTGTAAAAAAATTAACATTATTGAAAACAAAAGTTAAACAATGGTGTTTTGATACTTGAATTATGGCAAGATTTTCAATTAGAGATATAGAAAAATTTACGGGTGTTAAAGCACACACTTTGCGTATTTGGGAACAACGCTATAATATACTTACCCCGAAACGTACCGATACAAACATACGATATTACGACGATGCTGACCTAAAACAATTATTGGGGATTTCAATTTTGCTCAATAATGGTTATCGAATTTCGAAAGCGGCTTGCATGTGCCGCACAGAAGTGGATGGTATTGTACGTGAGATTACCGAAAAAAATAGTTCCTCTACCAATCAAATCATGGCCTTGGTATCAGCCATGCTCGAACTGGATGAACAAGCATTTAACAAATTACTTGATACGCAAATATTACAATTGGGTTTTGAAAATACTGTTATAAAAGTATTATTCCCCTTCCTGAAACACTTGGGAATGCTATGGATGACAGGGACAGTGCACCCTGCACACGAGCATTTTGTGAGCAACCTCATCAAACAAAAAATATATGTAGCTACCGAGGGACAGATACCTAAATATGGATCCGATTCTCCTAAATTTTTGTTATACTTGCCCGAAGGAGAATCGCATGAAATCGGCTTGCTATTTGCCAATTATGTATTGCGTAACCGTGGGCACCAAACTATATACTTAGGACAAAACACACCCGAAGAAGATATAGTACAGGTATTTGAATTATACAATCCCGATGTGGTTTTTTTAACAGTAACTGCCTGCACAACTATTGACGAAATGCCATCATTTATAGAACATACCGCTAGCCTCTGGAAAGGTAAACATATATATATTGCAGGGAAAATGTGTGATGGATTAAAAGCCAGTCTACCCGCAGGAATGAACTGGGTGAAAGACCTTGAGGATTTGATGACACAACTTGGTGATCTTAGAAAACCAAGTTAATATATCGTAGGTACTTCCAATTTTTTTATTTTAAGTACATAACCTAAATAATTCTACTAGAATAACTATGCACGATAAACATATTTTAATATCCATATTTTTTTTATTTTTTTTCCAAAACTTGAGAGCACAAACGGGGAAAATTAATGGTATTATTAAAGACTCAAAATCCCAGCAGTATCTAGTATATGCAGAAGTTGAATTAGTAGAAACTACTTTGAAAACTACTAGCGATAGTAATGGCTTTTATATGATAGATTATATAATACCGGGGACTTATACAATCAAGATTTCATTAAAACAATATAATCCCAAACTTTTATACAATATAGTAGTTACATCGGGCAATATAAATTCTGTTAATATATTTTTAGATGCCGAAGAAAATGTACTTGAGGTCGCCAATATTAAATCAAAGAAAAAAATATTTGCAAAAGTGATTGAAACACCACTTTCCACCCAAAGTCTTAGTGCACAAGAAATAAAATCATTCCCAGGTGCTAACTTCGATATCGTAAAAGTAGCTCAAAGTTTACCGGGTGTTAGTGGCTCTGTCGGATTCAGAAATGACTTGGTAATTCGTGGCGGTGCACCTAACGAAACTGTATATTATTTGGATGGTATGGAAGTGCCCAACATCAATCATTTTGCCACACAAGGAAGCGGTGGAGGCCCAGTGGGAATGCTCAATGTGGCATTTATTGAAGAGGTTACCTTAAGCACAAGTGCCTTCAGTGCAAAGTATGATAACCCTTTGAGCGGCGTACTACAATTCCGTCAAAAATCGGGAAATTTGACACGCACACAAGGCAATTTTCGATTGGGGGCTAGTGAGGCTGCACTTACGCTAGAAGGCCCTTTAGGTAAAAGTAAAAAGTGGAGTTATATGGTTTCTGCTCGTCGTTCGTACTTGCAAGCTTTATTCAAATTAATCAAACTTCCTTTCTTACCAAACTATTGGGATTATCAATATAAACTAACTTTCAAACCATCTAAAAAAGATGAAATTAATTTATTGGGATTAAATGCCATTGATAATTTTGATTTCAATCCACCCAAAGTTGATCCCTACGATACTTCAATTGCAACACAAAATAATTTATATATATTAAACTCGGTTGCTAAGTATACCCAATATTCTGCAACAGGTGGTATATCATGGAAACACCTGATACCACGAGGGTATTTTAACTTAGTATTGAGTTCAAATGTATTAAGAAATGGAATTACCAAGTATGAAGATAATGATGAAAGTGTCGAGCAAAAACTCAGACTTAAAGTAAAAAGTTACGAATGGGAACATAAACTTCGTTTTGATTTGAACAAGTTTGTTGGGCGTTGGAAATTGAGCACCGGTGCAAATATTGGATTTTGCAAATATGATAATACCTTTTTTCAAAAAACATTTATACCATTCAATAATAGTTATATAAATATAGCGTCAGACAAGTCTATGAATTTTGTAAAATTTGGTTTGTTTGGAAATGCATCTAGGAGCTTTTTTAGCAATCGATTTAATTTATCAGGTGGCATTAGGACAGACATGAATACCTTTACCACCAATGGCTTGAACCCAATAAAAGCAATATCGCCACGATTATCGGCAACTTATATTTTAAGTAAACAATTTAATA
>JAWXAU010000150.1 GCA_034439655.1 Bacteroidota bacterium
GGATGAGCGACTGGCCCGATATACAACCTGAGAGACTTTGGATGAAGTTGTCAGTAGCCAGTAAACAGTAGTAAGTGGTCAGTGCTCCGCCGCGGCGGACGGCGTCAGCCACTGTTTACTGACCACTGACTACTGTTTACTCTTAAAAACCGGATATATCAACACCACCGCAATCAGCATCGCTGTTCCGATAAAAAAACTGGTGGATAATAATTCGTATTCTTTGAACAATACAAAAGCAAAAAGTATCGCATACACGGGTTCTAAATTTACGGTGAGACTTAAGGTAAATGGCGATACGTGTTTCATTAAATTAATACTAGCGACAAAAGTATATACCGTGCAAAGTATGCTCAGTACCACAATCCAAATATAATCATATCCTTGCAAATTAAAATTGGGAAAATGATCTAAGTCGAAGAATAAAAAATATATAGTTGAAAAAAAAAGTACTGAAAATAATTCGATAAAACTTATATAATATGCATTCACTTTATTGGAAATTGTAGAATTAATTACCGTGAACAAAGACGCGGTAGCTGCTGCTCCCACGCCTAGTAACATGCCTTTCCAATAACTAATTTCGGCATTAAATATAAAAACCATAATCGCAATTATAACCACACCAAGAATAATTTCCCTTGGGTCAAGTTTACGCTTTAAAATAAGTGGTTCGAATATCCCAGTAAATAATGCGGTACAAGAAAAGCTAGCCAAAGCCACAGAAACATTAGAAACTTTAACGGCTCCATAAAAACATAACCAATGCAAAAAAACAATGAATCCTGTAAAAAAAACTTTGAGAAATAGTTGTTTCGTGAACTTGGTCCCATTCGTAATCGGTGTTAGTTTCCTATATATAATAATTCCTGCAAGAATAGTGCAAGCAATTGCGACTCTGTACCATACCAATTGAAAGGTGTCCAAATTGTTGAGCAACTTGCCCAGAACACCTGTAAAGCCCCACAAGAACACAATAAGGTGTAAATGTAAAATATGGATACTGGGCTTTACAATTTTCATTAAAGAGTAAATCTATAAATAGAATATTCTGTAGGAATTTCTTTATTATTTACAATATTCTCCGTGATCAAATTTGCAAGATGGGGAGCTAAAATTACACCCTTTGTTCCCAATCCGTTTAATATATATAGTTCTTTATTCTCTGGGTCAAAATTACCTACCACTGGTTTCCTATCAATTACCGTTGGTCTAACCGCAGCCTTATGATCTATTATTGTATAATCATATTTGAGCACTTTGTTCAACTCATGTATCAAATACTCTTTACCAAATTCATTAGGTTCATCATCTATATAAACCCATTCATAAGTTGCACCACAAATAAATTGATTGTTTGCTGTTGGAACAATATAAATTTTCCCATTATATATAATTTGAGGGATACTTGAAGATGCTTGTCCCCATAGCAACTGACCTTTGGCTGAATTTAAAAACTCTTGCTTCACAAATGGATTACTTCCTGCCTTTGATCCCTCGCAAAATATGATATATTTAGCTTGATAATTATTATATATTTTGTCATTCACATTTAGCTTTTCATAATCTATTCTTTCAACCAATAACTCACTATTTTTTTTGCAATATTCCAAGGTTGTATTTACATATAAATTACTATCCAAATAACCTGTTTTATTTACAAAAAAACCACCATATTCACTTTGATAATTTACTGTTAGTAATTGATCCAAAGCAGGGTCGTCATGCACCCATTCTTTTAACCTTTCTAACTTCAAACTCCAGTCATTTTGATGTGCGATATTTTGAAAGGGCATATATAATGGAATTTCATGATAGAGTTTTATTGAACTCATTTCTTCAATCGCTTTATAATATTTCTTCGCACTGTCAAATATTTCTTGGGCATTTGCAACTGTGGTGAAACGCTTACCGATGATGGGATTAAACATACCGGCCGCTACCAAACTAGAAGTTTGTTGCAAATTGGGGTCAATACACAAACATGAAAGCCCTGCCTTTTTTAGGCTCCAATACATGCTGCATCCCGCAAGCCCCATCCCTATTATAATGGTATCAACTTGAAGCATAAGCTAATCTTTTATCTGGCAATATTTGCTTGGGTCTCATTGCTACTATTAATACACGTATCATTTGTGGCACAAAAGTATTTGTATAATAGGGTATCACAAAATTGAAAAAAATGGTTTTGATATTTGCCCACCAATCTTATCTTTGCTCCCGATTAACAAGACATTTTTGCGGATGTGGCGTAATTGGTAGCCGTGCCAGACTTAGGATCTGGTGCCGAAAGGCGTGGGGGTTCGAGTCCCTTCATCCGCACTTTTTTCTTCAAACCCTGCATCGGTGTGACAATATTGCACACCCCGTCACCTAGGAACAATAATTGGAATCTCACCAAAAAATCAATTTTATAACGTGAACGTAGAACTCATTAAACACGACGACTTAAACGCTACCATCAAGGTATCCATTGCACCGGCTGATTATATGCCTGAGTACGAAAAATCTTTAAAGCAATATGCCAAAAACATGAATGTCCCTGGCTTCCGTCCTGGACAGGCACCGAAGAGTATGGTGGAAAAAAGATTTGGCGACAGTTTGTTTTCCGATACACTCAATGTATTGTTAGAGAAGGCTGTAACTGGGCAGCTTAAAGAAAACGAATTGGACATTTTGGGCAAACCATTGGAAAACGAAAACCAGCCCTCGCATCACGCCTTTGCAAAAGACATCGAATATAATTTTATGATCGACCTAGGTCTATCGCCAAAATTTGAACTTAATTTTGATGAGCTTGGTGGTATGGAATTGGTGAAAATCAATATCGACCAAAAAATGTTGGACGATGAAACCAAACAATTGCAACGCCGTTTTGGAAAACACGACCAAGTGGAAAACGCAGGCGATACTGATTTGGTATATGTGACCCTTACCGAGCTTGACGAAAATGGTGAAGTGCTTGAAGGTGGTGTTGCCAAAGCTACCAGCATCGGGCTTGAATTTATGAAACACGAACCTACCAAACAACAATTATTGGAAGCCAAAGTAGGTGAAGATTTTGTGGTGAATGTTTTCAATTTATTTAATGATGATATTGCCGAAATGCACCACGCACTAGATATTCCTGAAGCCGCGGTGAATGATTTGAATAAAAATTTCAAAGCCAATATTTCTCAAATATATCATATGGAATTGGCAGCTTTCGACCAAGGGCTATGGGATAAAGTATTTGGCGAAGGAACTTGCAGTGGTGAAGCAGACTTTTACGAAAAATTAAAATTAGATTTGGAAGGGTATTATAATTCACAAGGCCGTCATTTATTCGAGCATGCATTGGTCGACAAAGTAATTGAAAGCCATCAAATACCTTTGCCAGAAACATTTTTGAAACGTTGGATGCAACGGGAATTTCCCGATCAATATAATAGTGAGACCATCGACCACAAATTCGATAACGAAAAAGTAGGATTGCGTTGGCAGCTCATCAAAGAAAAAATTCAAAAAGACAATGATATAAAAGTTGAACCAGAAGAAGTGAAGCAATATATGACAACGGAGATGCGCATGCAGCTAGTCCGCTCAGGCATGTCGAATATAGAAATGTTTGAGGGTTATATACAACAAGCCGTCGAAAAATCGATGACAGAACAAGACAAATATTATAGTACACATCAAAAAGTAATGGGCGATAAAGTAGTGAGAAAATTAGGTGAACTTGTTACGGTAAAAGAAACAATTTTACCTCCTGATGTGTTCTTTGATACGATAAAGAAACATAATGAAGAACACCACAAGCACTAAGGTGCCATTTTACATTTTATAATTATTATTTTACATTTTATTTTAAAAATTTTAAATCCAAATCTAAAAAACTATAATATATGAATTACGGAAAAGAATTTCACAAGTATGCCACCAAACATCATGGCATTAGCAGTTTGAAAACAGAAACTTATATTACTAGCGAGGTTAGAGACATGACCCGCACCGTGATAGAAGAACGCCCCGTCAACTTCCGCGAGATTGACGTATTCTCTCGTTTGATGGTAGATCGCATTATTTTCTTAGGGACACAAGTAGATGATTATTTTGCCAATATTATACAAGCACAATTACTATTTCTACAGTCGATAGATGCTAAACGCGACATACAAGTATATATAAATAGCCCAGGTGGTTCAGTATATGCTGGCTTGGGTATATATGATACTATGCAATATATAACACCAAGCGTAGCAACTATATGCACAGGTATGGCAGCCAGTATGGGTGCGGTATTGATGTGTGCTGGCGACAAAGGAAAACGTGCTGCACTTAAACATAGCCGTATCATGATTCACCAACCTATGGGTGGAGCACAAGGCCAAGAAAGCGATATTGAAATCACTGCCCGCGAAATCAAGAAATTAAAAAGAGAATTATACGAAATTATCGCTACACACTCAGGCCAACCCTACGAAAAAGTAGAAGCTGATAGTGACCGCGATTACTGGATGACTGCTCAAGAAGCCAAAGATTATGGCATGATTGACGAGTTATTAGTGAAGAATAAATAATATACATATAAATTGTAAAAAGCACCTTTTATTATTCGAATAATAAAAGGTGCTTTGAATTGTTCAAAAAATGATAACATTTATTATTGGATGAGAAATTCGATTGAAACTAATTCTGTGACAAATTTTTTTTTACTACTAAATATACAAAAAATTAAATTTAGCAGTAACTTTGTTGCGTTTACTATTAAGTTTTCTTGTGCAATATTCTAATAACCATTTAATTGAAGTAAGTTGTGGGTTTGAGTTTCCAGAGGAAACTACTACTTGGGATAGTACATATTTTGGGCGTTACTTTGAAAAAATTAAATCACTGGGTTTTAATCAACGTACTGAAAGAAAGGGGGTTCAAATTAAGTTTGAAGCAAATTTGATAGATGCGAGCAAAGAACCTTTTACAACTTCGCAAGCCGAAGATCAAGTAATTTTCAGGGATGAAGAAAAAGGATTAGCTGTTCTTATAGGAAAAGGAAGAATTTCCTTCCATTGTGTTAAGAACTATATGGGATGGGAGGGATTTCTTAATGAAGTTATTAAACCATATTCAGAACTTTATAAAACTCTTGATCTTGGAAATGGTAAGCGACAATGCAGTATAGTTTATTTGAATAGATTTAATAAAGAAGTAGGAGATGGCTTGTCAGATTATTTTACTTTAATTAGCCCTTTGGAACAAAAATTTGGTGCGGAAATCATTACTTCTGTTCAAAGAATTATCTCCAATAAAAATAATTTATTGATTTCAAAATTAAATTCTCAAGTTATACAAAATATACAAAATATCAATTTAGAATGTGGTGCGGTTTGTATTGATGAGGAATGCATAAAAAATAATGATTGGATTTATCAAGCAAACCAAACGCATGAACCAATTTTTAATTTCTTCAAGGCAATAACTACAGATAATTTAAGGAATACCTTATAAAAATAATAATGGATATTACATCTCTTATAGCACCATCACACCAATATGATAAAAGTATTTTTAATCATATTTCAATTAAAAAAGAATATGCAATTCAAACATCCATATCTGAAAAAACTTTGGATTACATGATGAGTGTGTACAATAGGAATGACAATTCAAATCCTTTTAATTTTGTTTATTCACTTTTCGATTCTCAACAAATTGGCTTTGCAAAAAATCAAAGTACTATACTTGGCTTAGCAAATGAAATGTTTGCGGGCTCAAGATTGCTTAATAATTTCGAGACAGAGGCATTGATGGAAACATTCTCTCGTTTGAGTATAAAAAAACCAACACTTCTAGGTAGAAAATAACATCTCTCTCATGCCTTTTGGAGAAAATTTTGATTTAATCCTTCCTAAATATCTTGTGAATCATGATAAAGCAAGATTGCAAGATGCGTTAAAGAAATTCATTCCAGATGGAGGCAATAAAAGAGGAGAAATAGATTATACAAATTTCTATAAAAATTCGAGTCAAACAGTTTTTTTACAATCAGACTTAATTAAAGAAATTAGGTATGCTAATTGGAATAATGAAAACTCAATTTATGAAAAGGAGTATATAAATGCAATTATTATTTCTAATTCTTGCGATATTTCTTTTCAAAACGAGCATTCATATAATATAAAACAGTGTCTATTTGCTCCTTTAATAGATTTCAATGAATATCTAAATACTTTAAAAGCTAAAGGACACGATGCTGAAAAAATAAGTGCCGCTAGTCAAACTATTAAATCTCAATTGGTATCAAATATACTATATTTACCTAATAATGAAAATGATAATAAAGAATATATTGTACTATTTGATAATATATTTTGGTTTCCTACAATTGAATTAAATTCTTACATAGAGCAAATGGAAGAAAATAAAATATCGTCTTTGGGGCTTTTTGGATATTATTTATTTATCTTAAAACTTTCATATCATTTATGCCGTTTACCCGATGAATATGATAATAGATAAGAATCAATGGGATGTTCTAATTTCACATTCTATATTTTTTAATGGGAATATATATATATGATAAAAGCAAGTAACATTACCAAAAAATTTGGGCAAATAGAAGTGCTACGTGGCATTGACGTTCACGTTAAAAAAAGTGAAGTCGTTTCTATTATAGGTGCTTCAGGTGCGGGCAAATCTACACTATTACATATATTGGGAACATTGATGCCTACCGACGGTGGGAGTTTTAGTATTGATGGTATTGATGCACATTTATTAAAAGGTAGAAAACTCGATAAATTTAGAAACAGTAAAATCGGATTTGTATTCCAGTTTCACCAATTGATGCCCGAATTTACCGCTGCAGAAAATGCTGCTATCCCTGCCATGATTGCAGGACTCGGAAAAAAAGAAGCATTGGCAAAAGCTGCTATAATATTAGAACAACTTTCATTGGGTCACCGTTTGCAACACAAACCTTCAGAATTATCAGGAGGTGAACAGCAACGTGTGGCTGTAGCCCGTGCGTTAATCAATGACCCTGCGGTGGTTTTTGCGGACGAACCCACAGGAAATCTCGATACCAAAAACGCTACTGAGCTCCACGATTTATTTTTGGATTTGCGTGAACGCACGGGACAAACATTTTTAATAGTAACACATAACGAAGCCTTGGCTAGCAAGAGCGACCGCATATTGCATATTGAAGATGGAATGATTGTTGGGTAGATACAGGGGTAGATTTGACAACTTTGCAATCAGCGACGCGGGCAAAGTTGTCAAATCTGAACGTACAAATTAAAAAAGTATGATGAAACATTATATTAAATTTGGAGATGTATTTAATAGAATACTAAACTCACGGTTGTGGTTGGTGGGGACACACAACCACGGGCAGCGGGGTTCTAGCTTTTTATTTTTTATTATAAGCATTATATCTATCAATGCTGCTCAGGCTCAACCTGTAAAAAAGCCTGCTGCTTCGCAAACGATGAAAATTGAAATGAATATTGGCGATAGTATATGGTTAGGCAAGCCCTCAGAACCTGACCATTTCGAATATATAGATATGATTACCAAAACACGTATCCCCGATACCAACCTCACTTATGATAGTATTACAGGAGCAGGTTTCTATACTTATTTTTTTGAAAACGGCGATATGGATGGCAAACGCTTACCCGCATTCTACCAAGGCGAACCAATGATAGTAGCCACTTCCATTAAAGCGAAAGACAAAAAAACAGGAGAAGACAGAATGGTTATTATAGCTTGGATTAACAAAGAAAAAATGCAAGTGGCTTGGATTGAAATTGGCAGTGCTTTGGAAAATGGAGAAGTGAAGTTGAGGCGGTAATCCTATACCATCAATTCTTCACAAACTTATACCTTGCCGCTGTTCCATTATGTTTGTGCAACATTTGTATAATATATACACCCGTTGACAGGTTAGAAGTATTAAACAAATAACAATTATACGAATGTGCTATTGGGTATGCCAACAATCTACCCTCCATATCATACAATGATATATCATAATCCTTTGTTTCACCTGCTATGCCCACAAATAATTCATCATGTGCGGGGTTTGGCCAGCATGTAACTAATATAGGTTCTTGCATAGTTGCAATACTTGTGGTACTAATATTAGCAGGGTTGTACGAGTCATTATCTATATGTATCGTGTCGGCAGCAGTAAAAGTTATATCTTCACTTGTGGGTGGGCTTCCACAGGCAAAATCATAATGCGTAGTATCTGTCCTAAAACTATCCCAACTTAGGTCAGGTTTGAAACGCAAAAAATAGGAATCCGTATATTGGTTGGCTGAATCCCACACTTTGCCACTTACCAAAATCCTTTTGTCCCTAAGTATTATCGAAAATGAAAGATCCCATTTATAGCCCGTTGGTCTCACATGGTATTGTAGGTTGTTCAGCGTATCCCATATTCGTATATCAAGCAACCTTGTTGTTTTATTGGTCTGTTTATTAAAAGTATCTGCCCACTCAGTAGTCACCACATAGTCCCTATTAGGGCTGACCAATGCATCTCCACCCTGTAATATTAGTCCCTTAGGGGTATAGTTTTTTAACAAACTTGCCTTTTTATTTTGCACATCAAAGTCAAATAAGGTCATATAAAGTGGTATAGCAACACTACCTACCACCTTCAAGTGTGCAGGGTCTTTTTCACTTAGCACAATTCCAGCCGCCCCCACGTATGTATCAAAAGCCGTGGGCATTTGGTACACAAGGTTTAGGTTATCACTTCGGTACTTACTTATGGCAGGGAATCTATAATATGAATTAGAATCTGTAGGTGACATATACCATGCAGCACCTAGGGCATAAAAATAATTACTGTCGTTCGATAGGTTCAGCCATAAATGTTCAAAATTATTAGCCCTATACGTTTTCAATTTACCTTGGGGGCTAAACAGCATCGTGGCAGTATAATATATATTAGCTGCATTGCCTGGGTATAGCGTAAGCACAACTATATCTCCATTATTTAGTTCTATGCATCCCGTGGCGAGATAGGCTGTATCACTTACCAGTATTTTTTTCCATACCACATTGCCACATTTATCATACCTCACTATCACAGGGCAGTCTCCATCATTACTATTCTTATTATAATATTTATAACTTGTGCCTACACCTATAAAACCCGAGTCCTTTGTCATTCTCACACTAGTAGTATAATCACCATTCTTGCCCCCTTTCAACCTTTTTTGCCAGAGCAGATTACAGTTTTGGGTGTACTTTCTAACATAGTTAATGCTCACATCGTTTTCTATCACAATATACCCTCCATCATAATGCTCTATTCCCTGATTCCTTATTTCTTGCTCCCCTGCTTTTTTTATTACCTTTACAAAAGGCTGTGTTGTGCCTGTGTAATATAGACACAGCACACCAAGTAGCATAATGGTTTTTAATATAAATTGATTACGTAACCGCATCATTGTTTTAATATAAGGCTATAGCACTGTGTTACGCCATTTTGTTTTACCACTGCAAAATAATAACCCGTATACCAAGCCGATGCGTCTATGCTTCTATTCAACGCCCCATTTTGTTTATAAGAAGTACCGCAGTTAGTTGCCGAGTCTATGGTTGTTTCTTCATTGTACACAATATTTCCATTCAGGTCAGATATTAAAAGGGTAATAGTTTTATTTTGGCAATCAAGATTCTCTATAGTAATGCCCAATGTATTACTGAATGGATTAGGTGCACAAGCTATAGTAAGCGTAGGGGCTTGGGCTACACTATCCTCGTACGCACTATCTATAAGATTTGCAAGCATGGTATCCGCTGGGTATTGATACATATAAAAACCATTGGTCGAATCTTCATACGAATAAAAGTTGGTTACTATGCTCTGTGCCATTGCCCTGGCTACCGATGGATTATCTGCCATAGTTTTAATACCAGATATATTGTTTTCTATCCATGTCGAATCAAAATTGTGTCCACGTGCATCAAGTCTCCATTTCCAAATATTACATATCCCCATTATTTCATTATTATTGGCTGAATCACTCATTAGTTGGTTCAATAAACTCCTAGCACTGGTGGTATCACCCCTTCCATATTTATGGGTAATCAAAAGATATTTAGCTCCAAAGTGATTGTAATTGCCCAACATATTGGCAATGCTATCCCAATAAACAGGGTTTTTTATAATCCCGTATTTAATATTCCAATTTCTAACACTTGCTGCCAAGTAATGGTCGCCGTTCAATCTACATACACTCCAAAAGCCATATTCTGTCGAGTCCACACCACCTTGGGCAATGCTATCAGCCTTAGCAAACCAATAATTTACATTTCCTACAAGGTGAAAAGCCATGCTATCACTATAGTCATCCTTTACTCCACCCATAGGTTCGTCATCAACCATAGTGCAACTCCCCGCCAAGGTGGCTTGTTTTCTAAAAACAAGATTTGGAGTTACTTTAGCAGGCCATCTTCTATTGCCAAAGCTCAATGCTCCATCAAAATAATAGTTCATTTTATTAACACCCGCATCAAGTCTTATATTCATAAAAGTATTCGCATTATTGGTATTACAAAAATCATTTCCTGCTGAGCGGGTAGGGCTTTGCCATTGGTTTAAAAAGAGTCCACCTGTAGTTTGAGGGTCTTTTTCTGCAAATATATCGTTGTTTAATGTGGTGTTAAAAGAATTAGAAAGTACAAGAGCATTTGTATTATCATTTCTACTATACACATTTGTTCTAATACCTGTGAACTGATTACAATGGATATTTCCACTTAATATATTCGATGCCCACACTGCTACTCCAGCATTTCTAGCATTCTGAATATTACCACTGCCAAAAATATTATTAGTGCTGATAGTAAAAGTGTTGTTATCACCTATTGCATAGTCTGTGGTAGTTTCTACCCATATACCAAATGAACCTACATTGCCATAGTTTCTTGGCAAGGCAAAATCATTTAAAGTCGCTAAAAAGAAATCTACATCTTTATTCCAAATTCCTGAAAAACAATCAAAAAAGTGACTATTATTTACTGTCATATAGGTTTGTGTAGGTGATATTAAATCACGCTGGGAAAGTATACCATTAAACAATTTCCTAAACGTACAACCATTATTTACAGTTACGATCGAGCCATTATTATATACACCTATAATATAACATGCACGTATTGCATTTGCGTTTACAGCACAACTATTTTCAAATAGCGAATTCTTAATTGCGTTTACAAGCTGTATATTAGGACAAAGATGTATAGATATAATGCAGTTTTGATAAGCAATAGGATTAGGTACTTTCTTGGGGTTGAATAGTAAATGTCTAACACCAAGAGGGTTTCCATTTTCGACCTGGAAATAATTTGAATGCGTGAACGAACAGTCTTCAATAATACTGTTTTGTATGTTGCCATGCGGTGCCGTAAAGAAGAATATATCCCTATTAATATTATTCCAAAAATCACTATTCTTAGCATAAACATAACCTCCGTCAAATACCCTCACTCCATCTCTAGCCAATCTTATTTGTGTTTTTGTATTTGAATTTTGTGATGGTATACCACCCAGTAGGAGCATGCCATGTTTTGGTGCACCAAACTGTGTACGTGCTGTATATCGCTGCATGGTATATAAAGTCATCTGCCCTGCATCTTGAAATGCGTTAGGGTCTCCAGACACCAAAATACCTTGCCAATAACCTAGTGTTCCATTATTAGCTGCACCGTTATCAAATCTTGAAGTGAGAATAGAGTTTTTAATAACTAACATTGCTCCTTTTTCAACTATAATTCGTCCATCTGCGTCAAATATAGAGTGTTTGAGCATTAATTTCAGCATAAGCACCAGCTTGTATAGTTATTTTCACATAGTTCAGTGCAGGGCCAGCAGGTAATGTCAAATTGTTGTTTTGCCCATTATTAGGCACAACAAAAGTCGCAGTGCTTAGCACCAAAGCATAGCTGGTTTTATGAACAAAGTTCATAAAAAATAATAAAAAAAATAATTTTACGAGTAATTTTCTCATAGCAATGTAGTTTAAGTTTTTTGCCTACTTTGCAATAGGGTTTTCGGCATTTCCCTTTAGATAATTTATATATCTTAATATTACATTTTTAGAGCTGCGTTTAACTTCATAGAGTTTAAGTTTAATAGTAAAGCAATACTAAGGCATAAAACAAGACGATGCAAATTTATTTTAAAAATAAGTTAATATTTTTTCTCATCTTAAAATAAAAATATACTAGAGTCTACACTTTATTGAGCAATATATAAAATCATATTTCAAAATCTCCCCAAACATTTCATTTTGCACTTTCCTTCAAATCCTATAAGTTTGTATCTTAATTCCGCCTAAGTAAAACACGGAAGTGATAAATGGGCCAACTAACAACCCGGCACTTACTGGGAATTAAGAACATTAACAGCGATGACATCGGGCTAATCTTTGAAACAGCCGATGAGTTTAAGACCGTTATTAACCGCCCCATCAAAAAAGTTCCCTCCCTTAGAGATATTACTGTTGCCAATATTTTCTTCGAGAATTCTACCCGCACCCGTATTTCATTCGAGCTTGCCCAAAAAAGGCTGAGTGCCGATGTGGTCAATTTTTCTGCTTCTGGCTCTTCGGTTTCAAAAGGTGAGACACTGATTGATACGGTCAAAAATATCCTTGCCATGAAGGTGGATATGGTGGTGATGCGTCACCCAGTACCTGGGGCTCATATATTTTTATCGAAACATATCGATGCACAAATTATCAATGCAGGCGATGGCACTCATGAGCATCCTACACAAGGTTTGTTGGATGCATACTCCATCCGTGAGAAACTCGGAAGTTTGGAAGGCAAAAAAGTGGTGATTGTGGGAGACATTATGCACAGTAGAGTTGCACTCTCAAATATATTCGCACTACAAAAAACAGGAGCCGAAGTGATGGTTTGCGGCCCAGCTACTTTAATTCCCAAACATATAGAATCGTTAGGAGTGAAAGTAGAAACGAATTTACTGAAAGCTCTTAACTGGTGCGATGTGGCAAACATGCTTCGTATACAATTGGAAAGACAGGACATCAAATATTTTCCTTCACTGCGAGAATACTCGATGCTGTATGGATTGGATTTGAACCTGCTAAACAAACTGGACAAAACCATCACCATTATGCACCCAGGACCTATTAATCGTGGTGTGGAAATAACTAGTGATGTAGCCGACAGTGCACACTCTATTATACTTGACCAAGTAGAAAATGGTGTTGCAATTAGAATGGCAGTGATGTATTTGCTTGCAAATAATTAATAAAAATGGTATTATATAAATGCCATGAAGAAATCCTGTAAATATATGTTCAATTCCCTCTGTGGTTGGCGACAACGCCAGACCACAAGCAGTAATAATTTAAAATATATTTTAGTTCTCATAATATTACTTTCTATTAATATATTTTCTAACGCACAGTATTTACCCGGCAAACTCTTTTTTAAAGTAAAACCAAATTGTGAAAAGTACATTCCTTTATTCCAAACAAAAACTAATGATATACTATATAGTTCTTTTTGGCAACAAGCAATTACCGATTATCATATTATACAAATAGAAAAACCTTTTAAAACAGAGGATGCCGAAGTACAAAAATTATATAGAGTTTCGTTTTTAAACTATGATAGTTTGTATAGTTTTGTGAATCATTTGCAAAAGGAAAACTATATAGAATTTGCCCATTCTTGTCCCGTATATCAAAAATTTTCTACACCCAATGATATAAACTCTCGTCAAAGTTGGATATTCCAATCCATCAGTATGGACAATGCTTGGGGGCTTGTAGGCAATAATAAAAGTACCATTGCCATAGTTGATGATGGTGTAAAAATAGACCATCCAGATTTGAATATTTGGACCAATCCAAAAGAAATTGATTCGAATAAAATTGATGATGATACCAATGGTTTTGTGGATGATGTTCATGGTTATGATGTAGCCGATAATGACAATAATCCCATTCCACCCGTCTCACAATTTTGGACACATGGCACACATACTGCTGGAATTGCAGGAGCAAACACCAATAACAATTTGGGGATTGCTTCGGTCAGTTATAATACAGTTTCTATTATAGCAGTGAAATGTACCACTCAGCCTGTAGTACTTACCCATGCTGAAGAAGGATTGGATTATGCGATAAAAGCAGGGGCAAATATTATATCTTTGTCGTGGGGTGGGAAAGATACATCCTTATATAAAACTTTACATACGCTCCTTGATGCTGCACATAAAAAGAATATAATATTAGTTGCTGCGGGCGGTAATGATGGAGAAGATTCTGTGAATTATCCCGCCGGTTTCGATCATGTAATAGCAGTAGGAAGCACAGGTGTAAATGATATCGTTTCTAAAAATTCAAATTATGGAAACTATATAGATTTGATGGCTCCAGGTGATACTATATATAGCACGGTCGTATATAGTCCTTACTATGGAACCTTAAGTGGTACAAGCATGAGTTGCCCTATGGTAGCAGGTCTTTGCGGATTAATGCTTTCTGTAAAACCAACATTAACATCTGATCAAATAGAAATTTGTTTGAAAGCTACTGCCGATAATATTGACAATACAAATAATATAAAATACAAAAACAAATTGGGAGCAGGAAGAATTAATGCAGTGAATGCGATGCAGTGTGCTATCAATAATAATATAACAGAAACTATATATAATCACAGTATTCTCACTTGGCCCAATCCTGCAGCAAATACGATACATATAAGTTTGCCTACACCCAATAAATCAAGTTTACAAATATTGGATATGATGGGAAGGACTGTATTATATACTCCATTCAACAATCAGGCAAGTATTGATTTGACTAGCTATGCAGCAGGTTTGTATCTGATTAATATATATAGTGAAAGTGGTATTGCCGTGCGTAAATTTTTGAAAGTGGATTAATGACTCTAACGTCATTCTGAATCTCGTCAATTTCAAATCTCAATAATTTATACCGAAACTCAATATATAATAGTGCAAAAGAAAGGGACTAATCCCGAATGCTTTCGGGATGTAGTTAGGCATTAGCAATCTACAAACAAAATCCGCCACAGGCGGAGAACTATTATAGTTTAAGAATTGGTATTATATATCCTTTAAAGACGCGATGAAGAATCTCTTGAATCGGAGACGAATTTGAAGGAGAGCAAACTTTTATAAGATTCTTCGTATTGAAGCAATACTCAGAATGACGCTAACGCCTGATATCGGGTCTGAAACAAGTTCAAAAAACAATAAAACAAAAAATTAACCGTCACCTATTACATTTGCAAAATAAACAATTACAAATAAAATGACCGATAACGAACACGAAAGCAAAATAAAAGAAGCATTTCAAAGCAAAGAATGGCCTGAGATAAAGATATCCGACAGTTGGATGGTGTTTAAAATAGTTGCTGAATTTGTTCAGGGATTCGAACGTTTGAGTCGCATTGGACCTTGTGTATCTATATTTGGATCGGCCCGCACCAAAGCGGATAATCCCTATTATATATTATCTGAAGAAATTGGATACAAGCTTACCCAACAAGGATTTGGTGTAATTACTGGTGGAGGTCCCGGCATTATGGAAGCAGGAAACAAAGGAGCCAAACGAGGAAACGGAAAATCAGTTGGACTTAATATTGATTTGCCTTTTGAACAATTTAGCAATCCTTATATAGACCATGATAAAAATATTGATTTCGATTATTTCTTTGTTCGCAAAGTGATGTTTATGAAATATGCCCAAGGGTTTATCGTATTGCCCGGTGGCTTCGGCACGATGGATGAATTGTTTGAGGCTCTCACGCTGATACAAACAGAAAAGATTGCAAAATTCCCAATTGTATTAGTTGGCACTAGCTATTGGAAAGGTTTTATAGCGTGGATCAATGAAATTATGTTGCTAAAAGAACACAATGTAAACGCAATTGATATGGAACTTTTCAAACTAGTAGATACCGCAGATGATGCCGTAAAAGTAATCACCGATTTCTACAGTAAGTATTCTCCGTCACCCAATTTCTAGTATACTTTTACCTTTCCAAAAGTTTAGAACTTTTGGAAAGGTAAAAAATCGTAAATGAAATGAATCAGCCTCGCAAAACCCGAATATTGTTTTTCGTAATCAGCGGATATGCATTGGCAGCTTTTGGTTGGTGGTTTTATATACTCACACAAAATAGTCGGGAGCAACATGATACTGCCTTGCAGAAAGTATATGATGATGCCCTAAAGGCGAAGTTAGAAATCTATGATTGTTGTAAAGATATGTTTGATGAAGAGCAGGAATTGAACATTGATTCTTTGCAGAATTATATCATCACCTATTTTCCAGATTATACTTTGCGATTTTTGCAAAAGCCGAAAAATTCAGATAAAGAAAATGGACTATTGGCAAAAATTGAAGTGAATCCCAAAGCATATATTTTTGAAAAAATAGAGCAGAAATATCAACGCAAGCTTACCCAATACGTGATGGAAGGACTGGTATTTGTAGGTTTACTTTTTTGGGGCATCTATTATATATATAAAGTAGTGAGTAGAAGAATAGATGTGAACCGACAGCAAAATAATTTTTTATTGGCCATTACCCACGAATTAAAAACTCCAGTGGCTTCAATCAAACTGATGTTGGAAACTTTGCAAAAGCGGCAACTCCCCGACCAGCAACGCACTGACTTATTGGCCGACACCCTCAATGATACTGAGCGATTGGGGAAACTTGTAGAAAATATTTTGATGGCTACGCGTATTGAAGGCGGGCATCATAATTATCATTTTGAAGAAACTAATTTAGCAGGTGTGGTGGAAGATACGGTTTCGAAATTTGCCAAAGGAACAGAGAAAAAACAAAGCGTTGAAGCACTATATAACGATGAGCCCTTTATTACTGCCGACAGATTAGCCCTAGGTGTGGCTCTGAGTAATTTATTATCGAATGCCATAAAATATTCACCCGAAGGAGCTGACTTAAAAGTGGAGTTGAAAGAGCAGGAAGATTATATAGAACTAAATGTTTATGATCGTGGTCAACAAATTGACCCAAAAGAAAAAACCAAAATTTTTGAAAAGTTTTATAGAGTTGGGAACGAAGAAACACGGACCAATAAAGGCACAGGTTTAGGATTATATATTGTGAAACAAATTATCTCATCGCACCATGCTACCATTTCTATATTAAAACGTGATGGTGGTGGAAATATTTTTGTCATCCATTTCCCAAAAGAATCAGGTGCTTAATATTGATTTCATTGATGTTTGAGTTTTCTAAATCAAATTTGGAGGTCAATAACATTTATCATATTTATGTCAAATGCATAAAAAACCAAATATTTTGATTTCATTTGTGGTTCGAACCAACCAATCCTTTTATGAACTCTGCCAATAAGAAACGCATCCTTTTTGCCGATGACGAAGAAACCATCCGCCAATTAGTGAAGATAAACCTCGAAGAAGAAGGTTATTATGTAGCTGCCGTAGATAATGGACTTAAAGCTATACATCGGTTCAAAGAAGAAAAATTCGATTTGATTATTTTAGATATCATGATGCCCGAAATGGATGGTTTAACTGCATGTGAAAATATCAGGCTACAAGACAATAAAATCCCCATCTTAATACTATCAGCCCGTGATGCTGGAGAAGACCGTGTAAAAGGTTTAAAACTGGGTGCGGATGATTATCTAAGTAAGCCTTTCAATTTAGAAGAATTATTATTACGCGTGAGCAAACTTATTGCACGTGCCGAAAATATGCCCAAGAAACCCAGCTTTAACGAATATAGTTTTGGCGACAATTATGTGAATTTTGAAACATACGAAGCTAAAGGCGAACATGGTGAATTTAAACTCACCAAAAAGGAAGCATTATTGCTAAAACTCATGATTGACCACAAAGGAGCAGTAGTGAGTCGTGAGAAAATTTTGCAAACAGTTTGGGGCTATTCTGTGTTCCCTTCAACACGTACCATCGATAATTTTGTACTCTCTTTTAGAAAATATTTTGAGAAGGATCAAAAAAATCCTGTTTTCTTTCACTCATTAAGAGGTGTGGGCTATAAGTTTATGGACGGCAGCAAATAAATTGATCTTTCAATTTATTTAATTCTGCGAACAAAACAAAACCGTTTATACCGACACTCAATATAATAGTCCAAAAGAAAGGGACTAATCCCGCTTAATCCCGATAATTATCGGGATTAAGCGGGGCATTCGGGATGTAGTTCGGCATTACCATTCTACAAACCAATCCGCCACAGGCGGAGAACTATTATAGGTTAAGAATTGGTATAACATTCTAAAAACTAAATCTGCCACAGGCGGAGAACTATTTTAGTTTAAGAATTGGTATTATATATAATAGTTTTGCAAATAAATACAGGCCTATGAGGCTCCTCCTACTTAAAGTGACTACAAAAACAGTCAGGAGACGCAAACCCTTCCCCATCAAAGATCTTCGTTGTTTTCCTGAATTTTGCGATTACAATCCTCAAATTTGACCGAATTTGGCGATTACAATCACAGAATTTGGCTCATTTTTGCGATTACAATCCTCACATTTGACCGAATTTGGCGATTACAATCACTGAATTTGGCTCATTTTTGCGATTTAAATCATTGAATTTGACCGAATTTTGCGATTGCAATCAGCTATTTATCATTATATTTGCGATTACAAAATTGTATAATTATAGACATTGAAAGAAAACTCCTAGCTATACTGAAGAAAAAAATGTTTAAAGGCAAAGCCATCATTCTAGTTGGGGCTAGGCAAACGGGCAAAACAACATTATTAAAAACATTACTCAAAAATGAAAAAATGGGTTTATGGCTCAATGCAGACAATCCCGATGTACATACCCGTCTAGAAAACATATCACCTTCGGGCTGGAAAAAATTGATTGGGAAAAACAAAGTCATAGTGATCGACGAAGCACAGCGAATAGAAAATATTGGTCTTAAAATTAAATTGATTACCGATGAACTTAAAGGTATCCAACTGATAGCAACTGGTTCTTCTTCTTTTGAATTATCAAGCAAAGTAAATGAACCACTTACAGGAAGAAAATGGGAATATATGTTATACCCTATTTCTTATGGCGAAATGGCGAACTACCATGGCATCATAGAAGAAAGCAGTTTAATAGAACACAGACTTATATATGGGTATTACCCTGAAGTAATGACTGCTGAAAGTAATGAAAAAGAAATATTAAAACAACTTACAGATAGCTATTTATATAAAGATCTATTAATGCTTGACAGCATAAAACGCAGCAATAAAATCATCAATCTTTTACAAGCTTTAGCATTACAATTGGGCAACGAAGTATCATACAGTGAGCTTGGAAAATTGCTGGGCATGGACAACCAAACCGTAGAAAAATATATAGATTTATTGGAAAAATCTTTCGTTATTTTTAGGTTAAATGCCTTTAGCCGTAACTTGAGAAATGAATTAAAACGCAGTAGAAAAATATATTTTTATGACAATGGCGTTCGTAATGCACTCCTCGCTAATTTCTCTCCTCTAAGTTTACGCTCTGATGTTGGACCATTATGGGAGAATTTCCTGATTGCAGAGCGAATGAAGTTTTTATCTTATAACCAAAAATGGGTGAACTCCTATTTTTGGCGAAGTCATGAACAACAAGAAATAGATTATATATAAGAAACCGATGGGAAAATTACCGCTTATGAATTCAAGTGGTTCGACCGAAAAAAATCAAAACTCCCAGCAATATTTGGAAAAGCTTATGACGTTGATAATTTAACCATAATCAACAAATCAAATTTTGAAGACTTCCTGACCGAATAAAAGCTGTTAATTATGATATAATGAATTTTATTTTACTTCTTCCGCTTAAACTGCCCATCCTGCCATGCTTTAAAAAATTGAGACCAAGCCAAGGGATCCAATAAACGAATAGGAGGAGTTTGACCGTTCCAATACATGCGGTCGTTATAATTTTTCATATAATTCTGGTAATTTTCACCGCCATTCATTGGCGTTTGGCTTGCTACTTCTGCCAATTTATCGCGTGACAATCGTCCTCTTGCCTGTTCGCTCATATCATCAATAGTTTCATCGTGTACCATTCGGTAATCAAATTCCTGCTTACTGGGATAGGGTTTAATATAAACTGGCTGCAAAGTATCGGATTTTGAATCCAAAAGTTGAACAATAGAGTATTTCATCCCATCTATATCCCTTGGTATTATAAAAGATTTGGGGTTATAGCCATATTCTCTGAAAATTACGGTATCGCCCTTCCGTGACACAAAGGTGAAAAAACCTTCACGGTCGCTCATTGCAAGCATCTTACCACGCATATTACTAATAGTAGTATAAGGCAAGGGAATCAAGCTATCATTGGTAAGTACCAAACCCGAGAACTGAATAATGGTAGAGTCTACAATAGTGGCAGGGGCTTGAGAATAGGCAAGATTTGGAAAGCAGAACATCCCGATAGCTATCGGGATTAACATTGCAATAACATATCTTTGCACACCTAATTTTATGAAAGAAAAAGCCACCTTCATTCTTGTTTTTATAAAACGATTCCTCATTTTAATGTTGCTGTTTACCATTAGTAGGATTTTGTTTTTTTGCGAAAATACATCATTTTTTTCATCGAACAATATATCAGATAACTTTTTATGTTTCATGAGTGGTTTAAGGTTCGACTTATCTGGCCTATTAACAATAAACCTGCCAAGCTTGTTACTTATTCTGATAGCACAAATATCCTTTTGGCTATATCCTGTGCGATTGGAAAAATTTATAGCCCTTACCGTAAAAACTGAGACTATTTATTTTTATGTAATCAACGCTTCAGCCTTAATTCTAAACTTTATTGATATCTACAATTATAAGTATATGCTAAAACGCATTGGCTTTAATATAATGTTCTTCTTTCGCACCGGCGATGGAGCCTTTAATATATTGTTATCGGGCATTGTTCAGTATTGGTGGGGATTAATACTGTTCGGGGTTTTTATTTGGGGTTGGATGTATATAAACAAGAAATTTGCATCGTACAATATCAAAACTTTCACCCCTAAAGCTCCTCCTATACCTTACGCAATCCTATTGGTTGTTTTTATGATAGGCTTTGCTGTGGTTGGTGTCCGTGGCGGCTTTCAACTTAGACCCATATCGGTAATTTCTGCCATTGAAGGCGATAATCCCAATAATGCCCAGTTTGTTATGAACTCACCTTTTTGTTTTATACAAGCAACGATGCTCCCCTCTATCAAACCTATTAATTATATGAATGATGCACAAGCAAAAGAAATATTTAATAATATTTTCACGCCCAGACAAAATGAAAATAGTAAAAAGCAAAATTTATGTATCATTATTGTCGAAAGCCTCTCATGGGAAGCTTTGGAAATGGGTGGCAATAAAGAGAAATCCACGAGATTTATTGATTCATTAGCAAAACACAGCACTGTGTTTAAGCGTATGTATGCAAATGGTAAACAGAGTATAGATGGTATTCCAGCAATTTTATCAGGTTTCCCTGGATTAATGGACGAGCCCTATCTCACCTCTGCATTTGCAAGTAACGAGCTTACCAGTATTGCAGCTTTATTAAAACCTCAAGGCTACCATTCCTCTTTCTTTCACGGAGGTAAAATCGGTACTATGAATTTTGATAAATATACCAAAGCAGTTGGATTCGACCAATATTATGGTAAAGAAGATTTTCCCGATCAAAGCCAGTTTGATGGCAATTGGGGAATCTGGGATAAACCCTTTTTGCAATATTATGCTGATAATTTAGACAAAATGCAAAAACCTTTTGTGAGTAGTGTTTTCACACTCTCATCGCACCCTCCTTATGCTATACCCGAAGGTGAGAAGAATATATATAATAATATTAATAGTCCATTTTTAAATACGATTCATTATACAGACGATGCTTTGAAACTATTCTTTGAAAAAATAAAAAAATCTGATTGGTATCATAATACCCGTTTCGTAATAGTTGCCGATCATATCGGCGAGCTAGGCGGCAACAAAGGCCGCAAAGAATTATATCATATTCCTTGTATCATGTTCGACCCTGAAAATCCAGTTGAAAAAGAAATTGCGATACTGGCCCAACAAACAGATATATTACCCTATTTGTGTGAACAATTTGGCATAAAACAAAAAATTGTTTCTTGGAGTAACTATAATAAACCAAATACTTTTTCCATCAATTATATGAGTAGCACTTACCAATTAATTATGGGCAATAGTGTATTAATTAGTGATGGGGAAATCATAGTAAAACATTATAATGATTCCACCAAGTTACCCAACCACAGCGAAGCCGAAATGCTCAAGTTTATGCAGGCTTACATACAACAGTATAATAATGGCATTTTGGATAATAAGTTGGTGTGGAGGTAGGGGATTGGACATCTAGTGGTGAAAACCACTGACCACACTGTACACTCACAAACTATCCAAAAATTTCACCAAAGCGTCGCGTTCTTCTTTGCTTAATTTCTTGAAATTATCCTTTGCTGATTGTGCTTCGCCACCATGCCACATAATTGCTTCTATATAATTTCTTGCCCGCCCATCATGCAAAAAATTAGTATTGCCATTTACACGTTGGGTAAGCCCTATACCCCAGAGTGGCGGGGTTCTCCACTCATATCCGGTGGCATCAAATTCGGGTCTTCCATCGGCAAGTCCTGCACCCATATCATGCAATAAAAAATCGGAATAAGGACGAATAATTTGTGCTGATAATGGTTTGAAGGAAACATCAGTTGAGGTCTCATGCTTATCTACATGACATTTCACGCAACCCGAAACTTTAAATAATTTCTGTCCCAATTTTATGGTCTCATCTTTCACATTTCTGCGTGCAGGAACTGCTAAAGTTTTCATGTAAAAAGTTAATGCCGTTACTATGCTATCGTGCAGTTCTATTTTCCCTCCTTGTTGGGTAGTTTCATACTCAACTGGGAATATGGAAGTGGTGATACCAATATCTTCATTCAATGCTTTTGCAACTTGGTTTTTAATATTGGGTACTGCTGCTTTCCAACCAATTCTTCCCAAACAATTAGATTTATTTGTTATATAGTCATATACATAATTAGGTCTGCCAGAAACCCCATCACCATTAACATCATTGGGATCGGCATGGCTTAATATACTTTCTTCGCTAATTGCTTCTATCAATCCCATTCCAAAATTGGGACGGGCCACGCGGGGAGAGTATAATACATTTGCAGGCATCGCAGTATATAAATTCACAAATTGATATACGGGTTGTCTTAAGGATATATCAGTACCGTCAGCCAATTTTTCGGTGAAATAATTATATGCCAATTGCATGGTTCCTTCAGCATTCACTCCTGCTATAGATTTGTCTTGCAATTGTGTGCCATAACCAGGCACTGACAGCGGAGCTCCATGATCGTCAACACCGGGTAAACTCAATTTAAAAAACATAGATTGATAAGGTTGCCCAGGCATAGGAGGTGTGCCTCTTCCTTCATTTATATGGCAGCGAACACAAGTAACCTGGTTGAACAAAGGTCCCAATCCCACCCCTAGTGAAATAGCACTTACTGGCACAAATGTTTTCTCAAAAAAGCCATCTCCCAAATCGTGTACGCGTGTGTCTTCATCCGACAGTCCGCCAATCACATTGCCAAAAGCTCCTGCACTTTCATCAAATGCAGTGCAGTCACCTCCACTCATGCGTTCATCCAAATTCTCATCATCAAATGGCTGTGGCTTTCTGCACGAATATATAATACTAGTAATTGCCAGTAGAAAGAAGGCGAGGTATATGTATATCTTTGTTTTGAACATTTTTGAAGTTGGCGGTTTGTAGTTTACTCTCAATAACTATCGGGATTTTAATTTGTTTGCATTTTAACTATTAACATCAAACTGTATACTGTGCACTAATTTTTCACATAGGTTTGTATCAAAGGAATAAGTTCGTTTTCTAATATATTTTTCAAATCTGCTAATAACTGAACCGTACTTTCCACCGCAGGTCTTTCATTGTATATAGCTTTTCCAAACTTTGTAGAATATGCATTCAAATTACTATAGGCAGCATCCATTTTTTGGGTAATTTTTAAATCCAATGATTTATTATATAATTCTGTGAGGGCATGTAAGCCTGATCCATTGCCAGAATAGTTGCACAAATATACATTTTTTGCTCCTTTAATATTCATTGCAAAATCTTTCCATGAATTACCTGAGAACGGTGATTCTTCAAGCATTGAATCCATAGCTGTATAAGGTTCGCCTATCTTTGCTTCTCCTACTTCACCTATAATACCAATCATAGCATTGGCAATTTCCAACAATGCCTCTTTGCGAGTTTTGTACTTACTATTAACTGTGCCCGCACTTTTAACCTGTAATGAAAAATTACTTCCTTGGGCTTGCCATTCTGTATACATTTGTGTAGTTACTAATTTAAGATTTTCTGCTAAGGCCAAAAGATAATCTTTCTCACGGGAGGTTAATTCATTAGCTTTGCGATTACCACCAAATCCAAATAACATATATTCAATTGGATGAAATCCTTTTAAAGTTGTATTCAAACCTTGTATATAAGTTGCACTAAAGACGTTACTGCTTTTTAATACTGAATCAATCTCAGTATAACTAATAGGCCAATCATCGATGGAGGGATCTAACCCTTTATCGGCAACGGGGCCAAATAAGAATGATTCAGACTGCTCCCAAATTTGACGCGTACCGTACCAAGATTGTTGTGCTGCCAATAAATTAGCGTCAGTAGAAGTAATCACAAATGTTTGAATAGCATTTTTTAAGTCATTTGCTTTATTAGACAAATCAAGTAGAATTGGTTCCGCAATATGTGTCGGGAAATCGTTTAAAATACTACTGGTAACTTTATTTACATCGGGTTCGGTAACTACTGGCTTTTTATTGCACGATACCGAAATAAATATAGCATACAGAGTTATAATATAAAGATATTTTTTCATGGATTTATTTACTATAATGTTATTACTAGATTTTCCTGTTCTATATTGTAATTTAATTGCTTTAAAGGCAATGAGGCAGGCCCATTAACTACTTTACCTTCTGTATCGAAAGTGCTTCCATGCAAAGAGCAGTTAAAACCTTTGGCATTAGGACTTAACAACCAATCTTGGTGGGTACATTTTAACACGAAAATGATATATGTGTCATCCTTTTTCTTTATCATAATATCATATTCCAAATCCAAATCTCGAACTATGGTATCTTTATTTTCTTTCACACTTAACAAAGGGACTTTTATCATCCCTTTATCGTGTTTTGTTTTAATAACAGGGAAGGGGGAACAACCTTCAACATTGAGCATGCTAATTGCCAAACCTGCACTACATGCCGCATTGCAAGTAAATTTGATGAAATCTTTTCTGTTTAATTTACGTTCCAATTATCAATTTTTCGTTAAAAGCTATAACAAACACCCAAATTTATATAATGATTATTCGTATAATAAGGCAATGCATAAGGAGGTGGGTTAAGCACTAGCTGTTGGTTAAATTCTCCATTATTTATATAATGATAATCGAATTTCACACCCACTCCACGATGTGGCATCCAAGTAAAGCCAGCAAATATATGCTGTTGGGTATAATATTTATTGGCGATTCCATTGGTTGGTAATTTGGCGTTCATATCTACAAATTCATAACGGGTAAATATATTGAATTGTTTATCTCCTTGATGTTTCTTATAAAATATATCATAAGAATATTCTGCATATAAACCACGGGAAATATTTGCAATATTATTAGAATAAGCAGTATTGAGCAAACTGGCATCAGGTACATTGATTTGTACTGCTAAAAATTTAATATGAACTGCTCTTTTACGATATTGCAAGTTAGCCTCATTCAGAAACACAGGTGTACCAAATGGTCCAGTAGAAAGCCCTAGTATATCTGCAGATTGATTGTCAGTACCCACACTGCCTCCCACATAAGAGGAAGCCTGCAAACGCCATGGGCCATAATAATATAATACAGCTGCGGTAATTGCTTTCTGCCTAGCTTGTGCATTGCTGCCTTCACCTCTGCCTCCTCTAATGCCTTCGCTCAAACTAAATCCGGATGCATTCAATCCGTTCATTAACGCTATACTATAATTAAACCCTGGAATGCTTCGTGGACTTCCATATATAGCTACACCTACCTCACGCCAAGTAGCAGGAATAAGCATAGTTTCTACTACAGGTCTATCGTTAGCATTAAAAGTTGTGGGCAGATGGTTTTCGTTTAAAAGACCTATACGTGGCGTGAAAAAACCAGCGTTTACATATAGTGATCTGTTTATGTCGAACTTGATAAAACATTGCTCCAAACTTATCTCTCCCGAAGCTTTCCCGCCTTCCACTTTTGCATTCTCCAATTCCAATTCACTAAAGAACGATAATTTCTCATTGAACCTATTGCCTACAAATAAGACATTTCTCCGCAAATTGGCCAAACCAAGCTTATTATTGATATCGTGGGTATATAATACTTCTCCATAACCCGATATGGCCGTAGCTCTATTTCCCCTTAACTGCAATCCAGCAGCCAAACTATCTTCGTGGGTAATTATTTGCCCCGATGCCAACAATGGAATAATGGCTAAAAATAAAATGATGATGCGTTTTAACATTTTGCCTATGGTTTTTTTTTATGGGGCAAAATTATTATCTGTATTCAGTCCAAACAAGTTTATTTAGAATTTTTCTAAATAAAATCACAAAAATCTCATTGTCAACGCAATTTTTTAAACACGAACTTGGGAACGCCAGGCTTGCCTTGTTTATCATAATAATCAACAAACTTAAGTTTAAAATAATCATTGCTTCGGTTACGAATAATATAATTCCTGTTTTTACGAACTGTATAACGCGACAAAGCAAAATCATAATACTTCCAATCATAACCTATGGCATCTTTGAAGTCGCTATATTGAAAAGTTTTGGCAACTTGCAAACTAATATCTTCATATTTATAGTTGGAATCAACTGCACAAAGCACATTATAATGATTGGAAATAACTCCCCTTACTATATAGGGATAAGGTTGCCCTAAGTTAATTAGGAAATCTGTATACTTGGTAATCTTAAAATCCCAGTCTTCTTTGGGAGGTTCAAAAAATAATACTTTCTTATTGGCAAATTTATAATGCACAAAATTATAATTTTTATCGAAGAATACTTTTTCTACCGTATAATTAGTTGATGAAGATTCTAAATACCTCCATCGGAACTTAAAATAATTAGCCGTCTTTTCCAAGGCTTGAAATATAATAAATCTGTCCTGGGGTCCTGAGGTATCTTTAACATAACGTATAATAAATATACTTTTATTTAAGATCAAGGAAAATTTATCCCAACATTGTCTAAACCCTGTGCTGTCCAATGATCCTTGAGGATGATCGAACTGTAATTTATTTAACGGTGGTTTACTATATTTATTATGGAAAGCGGTGTCATTGGTATTATACACCGCTAAATTACTTCCCGTGTTTAGTTGTATACCAAATTTGTTTGGGTCGCATGCAAATGCAATATCCCAATCATGAATACTTTTCGAAATAAAATTTCCTGTTTCGCAATCAAAGAAAACTACATTTTGAAATGAATCGCCCATATTAAACTCTTCCACTAGCCCATCGGCATTATTCTCCAATTTCCATTTGGGATCCTTCTTCATACAGGATTGTGTACTGAATAAAGCCAGTGCGAAAATTATATATATACTATGTCTATTTACTAATTTCATGACTTTAAAATTTTAGAAAAATCATATTTAAAGGTGATAAAAAACACTCTTCCCATTCCAACAGGGCTTGACCCCGACTGTGTATGAGAGCCCTCTTTCATGGTTGAATTCACGCTGGTTACATTCAATAAATTCTTGATGCCTGCAATAAGTTTTATGTGTTGTTTTGCAAATTTCTTATTGAACGACACATCCATCCATTGCCAAGGATTAATATATGCCACAGCTATATTATTATATTCGTCGTAAATATATCTTTGTTGTTTGCCATTTATTTTATAAAACAATGAAATACTGCTATTATATTTTTTAAACTTATAATCGCTGCTAAAATTAATTTCATTATAATAAAAAAACTTGTCTGATTGATTGAAATAATTATTCAGCCCAGTTTTGGAAATACCTGTTCGAATTGTAAATTTGGGGCTATGATACGCTAATTGTAGTGTACCACCCTTACTAGCAAATTTATCAATATTTACATACTGATTTAGGTTCGTTAAAGCATCCAATTGTAATAAGGTAATCATGTTATTCAACCTGTTATAAAAGGTGGAAACATCAACTTTGATTGAACGTTCTTTTCTAAGTGGCTTGGTATAGGTATAATTGAGTTGTATATTATTTGAACGTTCGGCTTTTAAACTTTCATTCCCCAAAACTATATGATTTGCATCCACAAAGTTAAAGGTAAGTTCTTTGAGCGTAGGTGCACGAAATCCTTTACTAGCTGAGAATCGGATAACATTATTCTTGTTCAACTGATAACGCATACCAAGCATTGGCGTAACAGGGGCTGAAAAACGTGTATTATAAGCAAACCTAAACCCGATTTTTATATCCAAATTTTTGGTGGGCTTATATTCATTATTAAAAAACAAAGCATAATCATTGATATAGTTTTTTGCTCCTCCAAATCTTTTACCTGCGGCATGATCGGAGTTTATATCATAACCGAATTGGCTGGTGTAGTTCCCTTTTTTATTTTGCCTGATATAATTCCCTCTTAACTGCAACAAAGCAAAGCGAGTAGTGTCCTGGTTTTCCTTATTGCCAGATAGTATCGTTTTCCCATCCACCAAATCTTTTACGTATTCATTATGCTTGCGTTGGTAGAAACTATATGAATTTAAAAAACTAAGTGTACCTCTTTTCCCTAATTTTTTATCAATCTGCCATGTTAATTGCGAACGATGCGTAATGAAATGGTCATCTATTCCCTTGGCATCAAAAGGAGTTACATTGGGCGAACCTTTACTTAATAAAAATTCTCTATAATAGTTTGCCGCAATACGGTGTGCTATTTTCCCAGTATTAAAATTATAATATATATTGACAAAATATTGCTCCTTGGGTTTCCATAACATTTGTCTTTTATAGGGGTCTTCATTGGGATCCCAACCATCAAACAGATAACGCCCGAGACTAATCCCTAGTAAAGATTTTCTTATTTTTGTAGTTCCTCCAAAGTCATAGTTATAATTGCCTTTGTTATCGTGATATATATTGGCATTGATATCATACAAATTTTTTGTGCTCTTTTTGGTAATCAAATTCACCACGCCTGCACTCGCATCGGTACCGTATATCACGGACATAGGTCCTTCTATAATTTCGATGCGTTCTATATTATTCAGGTTAATTTGATTCAAATCTATATTGCCATCCAAACGACCAATAATAGGAACACCATCCAACAATATTTTTACTTGACTACCGCTGAGGCCCTGCACGCTAATGCGGCTTCCCAGAACCGCATCCTGGGTGATACGAAAATTAAGCTCGTTGGTAAGTACATCTCTCAAACTAATCGCACCCATTTTATCAATCTTAGCCCTATCTATCACTTTCACTTTTTGCACCGACAAATCAACGGTTGTATTTTTCATTTGCCCTGTTACTATCATAGAGTCTAAGGGTGTTTGAGAATAGGAATCCTCAAATAATAAAAACAAGCAAAGCACCCCAATGAGGTGCTTCGCATGTGATATGTTTTTTTTGTGGTACAAAACTTTTTTAGTTGGCAGTTGACCGTTAGCAGTTGACTCCCCCCGCCGCGGCAAGACTATCGGGATTGCAGAATTGTTCGCCGTAGGCAACTGTAAACTGCTAACTGTTAACTATTGAATCACTAATTTCTCTGTTTGTTGACTATTGCCACATTGAATATTTACTATATATAATCCTTTGCCCAAATTTTCGGTAGGCAGACTATATACATGGAAACCATTATTTTTTGCTTGTTGGTTATATATTAATTTGCCATTTAGGTCATATATATTTATTTGCATAGCACTCAATTTCTCAGTATTCACAAACAATTGTGTGTTTCCATTTGACGGATTGGGTGACAATGTATATACAAATTTATTTTCGTCTACGGTATTGATTGCCGTATTTAGAGTCAACATTTTTTGCGTAGCAAATGCAACTTTTCCATTGGCACCGCCCCCAAAACCAGTGAACTTTAATTTATATATTTCGTAGGTAACTGTTGCATTCGATTCTACATTTGAATTAAGCACTACATATGTTAACGAATCGCCCATAAGAAATTTATTGGAATTAAAATCAAAAGTTTTCCAATCGTAACCAATCGTATTTATTTTATCGCTAAACCTGCTGTCGCCAGTGTCGGTTACACTAACTAGGTCACTTAATTCACCTTTAATTCTGATTGCCTTGCAAGGAACATTGTGAAGCACACCAGTTACTTGATAGTAGGGATTACTGGGGTCAGTTTGTTTTGCAAAATAGCGAGTGAAAAGAAGATCCCATTTATTGTTATCAGGCTCACGTTTTAATTCTTGATCTTTCATTAAGTTATAATACATGAAATTATTTTTGTTATAGTTATTATCCATTAAGGTAACAGTGGTATCACCTGTTCCATCCAAATTTGCATATCTGAAGGTCCATGAACGAACACCAGAAACTGATTTGCGAGCGACTACATAAAATTTCTTTGCCCAAGGCTGAGCTGGCGGGTTAGGTGTGGCATAAATTACAAAAATAGAGTCACCATCAATTTCTCCAGCCACATTACTATTATATACACCCCATGAATAATAAGGATGCGATTCTGGGTCTCTGTTCAATGCTCCTTCTGACCATTTCTCGTCGCCATTGAAAAATCTACGCCATGATTTCCAACCTGCAGTATCGAATGCTGACCAACCCGTGATATCACTATTGGGATATTTAGCGACACGAACATCGTTAGAATGATTTACCAAAATGGTATAATAGGCTGCGTCTTTACCTCCCTTTGCACTAAAGGCCATATGCCAATTGCGAACAGGAACAGTATCAACCATTTTGTTTTTGAGCGAATAATAAACTTCGTTACGATAGCCAGGGCCAAGGTAAACACTATCGTATACCCAGTTTTGGGCATAAGTAGTAAATGCTGTAAAAGCTAATAAAGAGAATAGGAATTTTTTAATCATGATTTTTTGATTGTGTCTAATAAATGAAATAAAATTTACTTGTTGATTTGATTGGCTGCAAAGTTATTGTAATATTAGGTGTGAGTTATGTCAAGATTGGGATTTTGACGAATATGTTACAATATGCTTTTGGGAGTTTGCAATAAAAATATAGGAATAAAAATAAGGAGCCGAATTTTTAGATTTTGTGTTTTTAATATACATGTATCATAGTTTAGGAACGTAATAACAAAATAGCAAACTTGCTTCATGCAAAAATAATCTTTGTTAGCCTTTTTTAAATTTGAAAATCATGAATTATTAAAGTGGTTCATAGCAAAGATTGCGTCGATTGTGATGAATTCAGCCAAACATATTACCATTCTAAAAACTCTGGAGATTGCTTCCATTATTTAAAATGCACTTCTATATCCCAAAAAACTAACTATTAAATAACTACCCTCGGTTGCTGGCTTAAGTACATGCATGTTGTGAAATCCTTCTAAACGGTCGATGGCTTTGGTTCTTTTGCAAAAAAACACCTCAAATCGCTCTACAATAGTCTGGTTCACAATAAATATAATTAATAGCTATCTGATTTTTCTCTGTGTTCATTTTTGTATGTTTTGGTGGCAAATATTTATCTATTTAGACTTAACCAAAATAATAATGTTTCCCACACGACTATTATAAAAATAGAAACTATCATGGTGTTTAAATATACCCTGATAACGGTATCGCAAAATACCACGAAAAGCGTATATTAGTTTAACAAACTAGACCCTACTTTTGCATCAAATAAAAACCAATAAAACCATGAAAAAAATTCTAAGTTCAATTCTCACGATTATGACTATTCTGCTTACCTTTAGTACTTTAAGGGCTCAAGAAGGAGACAAATTTTTCACCCAGCGAGAGTATTTGAAGGCTATGGGCAGCTATCAACAAGAAGCTAAAACTGACCCTTCAAAATACCTTCCACTCGCCAAATGCTATTTTGCCAATCACCAAATACCCGAGGCAATAGATGCCATTAAACTTTATTTGGAAAAAGACCCCAAGGCAAATAAAGAAGTTGGAGATAGTTGGTTGGAACTATTACAACGGAATGATGATGAAGTACGTGTGAAAAACATGGGGAGTATAATCAATACGAAAGGTGATGAGTATAGTCCTGTAATTAGCAACGATGGCAAAACACTTTATTTTGTGGGCTATGACCGAGCTGGCGGATTGGGTGGAGAAGATATTTGGTTCAGCAAACGCGATTCAACTACAGGTAATTGGGGCACAGCCGAAAATTTCAGACAACTCAATACCACCTCACACGAGGCACTTAAAGCTATGTCGCCCGATGGCAACTCTGCTATTTTATTTGGTAACTATGTGGGCAGTTTCGGTAGTGGCGACTTATTCTATAGCTGTAAAGTAGCTGGTGGATGGACAACTCCTTGTAATCTGGGAGGAGCAATTAATACCAATAACTGGGAATCGCAAGCAAGCTTAGGACCCGATGGTAAGACCTTATTGTTTATCAGTGACCGCGAAGACAAAAGCGAAGCCGACATTTATGTTTCATTCCTTACCAATGAAGGATGGACTAAACCTTTAAACATTGGCCCAACCATCAATGTTAAAGGCAAATTTGAAGGAGCCCCACAACTTGCAGCCGATGGCAAAACATTATACTTTTGTTCTAATGGTCACCCTGGTTTTGGTAAAAAAGATATATTTTATGCCAAACGCTTAGATGACAGTTGGACAAGTTGGAGCAAGCCCGTAAACTTGGGGAAATATGTAAATACATTAGAAGAAGAAAAATACTTTACATTACCTGCATCGGGCAATAGGGCTTACCTAATTCGTGGTGACCAGCCTGATGGATTGGGTGCAACAGATATTTATGAAATGGTAATGCCGCAAGGGGCACGACCAGAAAAAACATATACCGTAACTGGTTTGGTGATTAACGAAAAGGACTCGACAGAAGGTGTGGTGCTCAAATATATTAATATGGCTACCAATAAAGAAGCTGCCCGAATTTCAAGTAATAAAGCCGATGGAAAATATTATGTATCATTGCCTGCGTATCAAAAATACTTGGTGGTGATAGACCAACGTGGTTTCTTATATCTTCAAGATACATTGGACTTAGAAAACCCAAACTTATATGTAAACAAAGTTCCTATCCAAGAAAAATTTGGGGCAAGAATGAACCGTATCAAAGAACTTAAAGCTGATTTGGATAAGTACAATGCCGAAATGCAAAAACTGATTGATAGTAAAAATACCAATATCAGCGAAGCGTTCGCACAATATACTACGTTGAGCGAAAACTATAAAAAAGCTTCCAAAGAATTCGACTATTTAGTATATGATGCCAAAGCACAATGGCTAGGTGAAGAGAACGATTTGCAATTGAACATGAATTATAAAGTAACACGTATTATAGTAGGTGCGAAATTTGAATTGAAGAACATATTTTTCGATATCGGAAAAGCAACCTTGCGTAAAGAATCTATGATAGAATTGGACAAATTGGTTGATATTATGAACCGTAGTGAGATTATTATAGAACTTGGCGGACATACTGATAATGTTGGTGCTGACGATGCCAACCAGAAATTATCTCAAGAACGTGTGGCCTCTGTAAAAACATATCTGGTGAGCAAAAATGTTCCTGATAATCGTATGACTGCAGTTGGATATGGAGAGGCACAACCTATTGCCCCCAACGAAACTGACGAGGGCAAGCAACGCAACCGTCGTGTGGAAGTAAAGATTACCGAAATCAAACCCCGCGAAGGAAGTGGTGAATTTGCCAAATTGGAACAAGAGAAAAAAGATTTGAGTAAGTTTGATATGTTATCATCTTTACAAAAAGCGGGTAAATTGGGCGGACTTCCCGCAGGTAGTGTTTGTAGCGATGGTGTTACATTTATTGATAAATCATATAAACCTGCATCAAAAAATTTCTATGGAAAAACACCAAACCTCAATTTAGATAATGATAATTCTCCTATCAAAATAGAAGAATATCCACAGAAAAAATTCAATGCGTTTGTGGGAAATTATGGATTAAGATATAATCCCAAAGACAATGGGTCAAATACAAAAGATATGTTAATAGGTGGTGGAATCAATATTGTTAAATTCTCCGAATCGAGCAGTACACCGCTTAAAGCACAAAGTATCGCTATATATTTACCTGCAAAATCAACTATTACTAAATGGTTGGTAGATGCAAGCACTGTCCGTGAAATGCGTTTCATGAAAAACTATGTTGCTCTAGCAGGATTTAATGCCCAATTGTATAAAACAGATTCGCCCTATGTCGGCAAATCAGGAGTTAAGTTTGCCTCATCCTTCCCTATTGGAATCCGTGCTATGTATAAAGCTGCCAAAGGAATTAATGTATCGCCTGAGTTGTGGTATAATATAGGGTTGCTGCGTACCGGTGGGGTTAATGATAATTATAATGCAGCTCCGCGTTATGTGCATTTGGGCGTATCAGCCCGCATGAAAATATTTAGCGGAAGTATATATATTAATTCTGGCCCATTGATTCGCTTTGTGGGTGTGAGAGCAGGGATAAGTTTGTAGTTAATATGATAACTTTCCAAAAGTTTAAAACTTTTGGAAAGTTAGGTAGAAGAGTATATAATAGCCATTAGTTGAAATATACTAGTGGCTATTTTTTTGATGGCGATAAAGAAAATAATGCCGAAACTCAATAGACCTCTTTCATAATTCGATTCTAATAAATATAAAGGTTTGAAACACGAATTTTAAAACTTAGAATGCTGCCCTTTTTTATTTACA
>JAWXAU010000151.1 GCA_034439655.1 Bacteroidota bacterium
CCCGATAGTTATCGGAGTTTGCGGCGAGCGATACTACAATAAAATAAAGTGTCCGTTATAATTTGGCTTTTCTTATTTGAATTATGAAAGAGGTCTATTATACTATGCTTTTAATTCAAAATAGACAATTGTTCCTGGTGGCTGAGTTTTTGAGCAGACCCTAATTAAGCATAAAATAAAAAAGCCGAACTATTATAGTCCGGCTTTTTTTATGTGTATCGTTTCCGACCTTAAAAGATACATTCTGAGTAGGCCGATAGCTATCGGCCTACTCAGAATGACGGAAAAGTTATTATACCGAAAATCAATATATAATAGTCCAAAAGTTCGGCATTACGATTCTAAAAACTAAATCCGCCACAGGCGGAGAACTATTTTAGTTTAAGAATTGGTTTTACTTTACAGTATCCATGTGGCACATCAAATCGATAAGCTTATTGCTATAACCCATTTCATTATCGTACCAAGAAACTATTTTAACAAAATTGCTATTAAGCATAATACTCGCATCTGCATCAAATATAGAAGTACGAACATCTCCCAAGAAATCGTTCGATACTACAGCATCTTCGGTATATCCTAAAATTCCTTTCATTTCGCCAGCAGCGGCGGCTTTCATGGCAGCTTTAATATCGTCCATACTGCAGCCCTTCTCAATGCGACAAGTTAAGTCCACCACACTCACATCGGGAGTTGGTACACGGAAACTCATACCTGTTAGTTTGCCTTTAAGCTCAGGTATTACCAATCCTACTGCTTTTGCAGCACCTGTAGATGAGGGTATGATGTTTTGATAAGCACCGCGTCCACCACGCCAGTCCTTCACGCTTGGGCTATCAACCGTTTTTTGAGTGGCCGTAACTGCGTGTACCGTGGTCATTAATCCTTCTATAATAACAAAGTTATCATTCATTACTTTGGCAATGGGAGCTAAACAGTTGGTAGTGCAAGAAGCATTTGAAACAACGTCCATATTAGCTTGATAGGATTTATGGTTAACACCCATTACGAATGTAGGGGTATCATCTTTTGCCGGTGCCGACATTACTACACGTTTTGCACCAGCTTTAATATGAGCGGCAGCTTTATCTTTCTCCAAAAATAATCCAGTAGATTCAACGATGTATTCAGCACCTATCTCGTTCCACTTTAAATTAGCGGGATCTTTTTCGGCAGTAACACGGATAGTTTTTCCGTTCACCACCAAATGGCCATTGGCAACCGAAACGTCGCCTTTAAATACGCCGTGTGTAGAGTCGTACTTAAGCATATAAGCCATGTAATCAGGGTCTATCAAATCATTGATTCCCACAATTTCTACCTCAGGGTTGTTTATAGCAGCCCTAAAAACTAATCGGCCAATACGGCCAAATCCGTTGATTCCAACTTTCATGTTATTGATTTTTAGTTAATTATTAAATATGATATATCGCAGCAAAAGTACCATCAAATATTTTGTATGGAAAGAAATATTTGCATTTATCAAAAAAAAATCTACCTTTGCAGCCCGATAAAATAAAAATGGCCCGTTCGTCTATCGGTTAGGACACCAGGTTTTCATCCTGGTAAGAGGGGTTCGACTCCCCTACGGGCTACTTAAAAAAAGGACAAGTTATAAAATAACTTGTCCTTTTTTCATTTTCATAGTTTTTATTATTGACGTTTCAATATGATGAATCCCCTAATTTCGCCGCCAAATGTCTAATATCGTATTACGGGCAATTACCGGAACTTTGTTTGTGTCCTTAATGGTGGCCTCCACCCAATTGCCTTGGTTATTTGATATAATTTGTGTGGTGTTTCCTGCTTTGTGTGTGTGGGAACTTTGCAGAATGTTTGGATATAATATTTGGGTTTCCATAATTTCGGTAGTTGGCCTTTTTGGAATAATAGCTGTTAGACTCGGTTATATTGAGCAGATTTCTAATTATCTTTTTACTCCTTTTATATTTGTATTCCTTGTCGTTGGCACTGCCTCAAAACAAAAAGGCATCAAAATATCTTCTATAACAATTGTAGGTATTGTATATATTACACTTAGTTTTTTATTCTATAATAATTTAGTCCATATTAGTATAGATAATCTTAAATACGAATCTATTATTTGTTTCGATAATACCTATATCCTTTGTATGCTCATCTTCATTTGGATCAATGATTCGTTTGCTTATTTAATAGGAAGAAGAATTGGCAAAACACCATTGGCTCCACGCATATCTCCAAAGAAAACTATTGAAGGCACATTGGGTGGCTTAGTATGCACCATACTAGCAGCCATCGCCCTTAAATACATATATACAATACCCGATGGAAACTGGTTTTATGTATGGGCTTTGTTAGTGAGTATCTCTGCTACTGTAGGCGATTTAATAGAATCGAAAGTAAAACGAATTGCAGGGGTCAAAGATTCTGGAAATTTGTTGCCCGGCCATGGTGGTTTTTTGGATAGACTTGATGCCATGCTGTTTTGTAGTATTGTATCCTTTCTGTTTTTCAAGTTTGTGCCTTTGTTCTGAATAACTTTCCCGAATGGAGAAAGTTTTTGCAGGTAATTTTGTGCCGTGTTTCATTCCTCCATATTGGTTGGTGAGTGCACCTCCCGATAGCAATTGGGACACGGACAATATAACTTTTATATATAATTCATGAGCGACAACGTAAAAATCAATAGGGCATTAATTTCAGTTTATTATAAAGATGGGCTTGAACCTATCGTGAAAAAATTACACGAACTGGGCGTAGAAATTTGCAGTACGGGCGGCACGCAAACATTTGTGGAAGCTATGGGCATTCCTGTTACTCCTGTTGAATCGCTTACAGGTTATCCATCTATATTGGGTGGACGTGTAAAGACTTTGCACCCTGGTGTGTTTGGCGGAATATTGGGCAGAAGGGAGAATGAAAGTGATGTACAAGAAATGGAGCAACTCCATATAAAACCTATCGATTTAATTATCGTAGATTTATATCCATTTGAAGAGACCGTTGCCTGTTGTAGTACCGAAGCTGATATTATAGAAAAAATAGATATCGGTGGTGTGTCGTTGATAAGAGCTGCTGCCAAAAATTTCCAGCATACGGTTATAATTTCTTCCAAAAATGACTATGATTATTTACTGGAAATTTTGAACAGGCAAGATGGCAGTTCAACCACTGCAGAACGCAAAGAATTAGCCAAGCGTGCCTTCTATACCACCAATCATTATGATGGAGCTATATTCAAATATTTCAACCAAGAACCGCTTGCTTATTTTAGTGAAAGCTATAATAATCCTACGCCATTACGTTATGGTGAAAATCCTCACCAACAAGCTGCTTTTTTTGGAAACATCAATGATATATTTGAGCAAATACAGGGCAAAGAAATTAGTTATAATAATATAGTAGATGCGGAAGCCGCAGTTGAATTATTGGCCGAATTTGCAGAGCCCGCTTGCGTGATTATAAAACATACAAACCCATGCGGAACCGCAGTGAGGGCAACTGCTTTGGAAGCATGGCAAGCCGCATTGGCCGGCGACCCTGTATCGGCATTCGGAGGCATTATAGCCATTAATCGTGAAGTAGATGCCGCCCTTGCAAAGGAGATAGACAAAATATTTTTTGAGATATTAATTGCCCCTAGTTTCTCGGCAGAAGCTATGGAAATATTTGCCTCCAAAAAGAACAGAACTTTATTAAAGTTGAAAGATTTTGAACGCGGCAACTGGCAATACAAATCAGTATTAAATGGAGTGCTGGTGCAACAAAAAGATAATAAGCAAGAGCAAGAAACGGAACTTAATTATATAACAAATACAAAACCTTCTGCTGCACAAATAGAAGATTTATTATTTGCAAACCGCTTGGTGAAAAATGCAAAATCAAACACTATTATCCTTGCCAAAGATAAACAATTATTGGGTTTAGGATGCGGTATGACCTCGCGTATTGATGCACTGAAACATGCATTGAACAAAGCTGCCGAATTTGGCATGGACCTAAACGGTGCAGTAATGGCCAGCGATGCTTTTTTCCCCTTCCCCGATTGTGTGGAGTTAGCCCACCAATATGGCATTGCCGCTATTATACAACCCGGTGGTAGTATTAAAGATCAACTCTCTATCGATTATTGTAATAAACATAATTTACCTATGGTGATTACAGGGTATAGGCATTTTAAGCATTGAGATGAGGTGCGGGTTATCAGTTGCGGTTTGTGCGAAACCTACGGTGAGTTAGCAGCCTCAACCGTCCTTCTCCGAAGGGGAAGGACGGTACTACTTGCGTAAATTTTAATTTTATACATAGAATAATGGAATACGCATAACCGTGCCGTCTCTCCCCAATAAAATTACTGCCATGTACCTTTAGGTGGATGAGGTGCAGATAGATAAGGGAGTCAGGTGAGACACCAGCCCAAAAATAAATTCGCATCGTATTTGTTTTCCTCTTAGTATTGCCCCACAATACCTGTAAAACAAAAACCTTTATCCCCATGCCTTCAAACGCCATAATTAATGGCCTGTTAAGCGGGCAAAACTACTTCTTCCGTGCAGCATCGTTGAGTGCTGATGGCAACATTAACTGGAGCGTAACTAAGAAGTATATAGTGCAGTAAAAAAAATAGGGACAAGCCGAACACCCTTTAAGAAGCAGGCTCAATTAAATTATAAGTAAGATGAAAAAAAATAAATTACATCACAAAACACTATTGCTATTTGCAATGGTATTCTTATTCTCAACAGCTTCAATTTATTCTCAAACCTCTGTTTACAGAGCAAAAATTTGTTATCGTAACACTTCAGCAGAAATGACAGTTGTTAGAAATACTGATGGTTCTTTAACAGTAACTGCAGTTGATGTTTCATCACAATCAACCGACAAAGTGATTCACAAAACAATTTCGCCGGTAACTCACATTAGTAACTGCATCCATATAGCTACTACAGGTGTAACATGGTGGATACCATTTGATAAAAATAGATTACCTGAGAAACAAGTAGGAGGTGGCTTAAGAGATATAGAATGTCCTTGCCCGAGCGTTAATACCGCTGAATCATGTACAATTCATGATCTTGGAGAAGATTTAGAGTGCCAAACTGGTACTTGTGATGTTTGCTGTGATGGGGTTTATGGTGATTGTGGTGGTGGTGGCCCAAATCCTTCCGCAACAATGAAAGGGGCTGGAATTTTTATCCAAGCGATAACAATTACATATAATAGTGTTGTTTATCAATAATAATATGTGGCTAAACAAATTAACAAAGGGAATAAAATTAATTTTATTCCCTTTGTTAATTTACGCAAAACCCTTCTATTCGTATTCGCAGACCTATATACAATTGGATAATTATTTTGAAAAGATAAATAAAATAAAAAGCATAGAAGCGACCTACATATCCAACACTAAACCCCTGCTGCAAAATGATACAGCCCAAGTAAAAGTCCACTGTAAAATATCACACAGAAATGAAAATGACACTAGCTATATTTTCTATTTTTATATAGAAGGAAGTCAGAACAATTACTATTACGATGGAGAAATATTTTATATTGTTAATGATGATAGTATAAAAAAAATTCGTTCATATAAACAAAACTGGAAAAGAATAAGACAAGAAATAGCTCACGTTAATTTTACACCAATTACTGATAAGGGCCAATTATTATTAGGTTTAAATAAGAGAGCAGAAAAAAAAATAACTGAAAAAGACCGAAACAATTTCGAGATTAATTATAGTGAGAAAGTTAGAGGCGGGGATTTATTAATACGTAAATTTTGTTTTTCACCAAATAGTGTTTTCCCAACTGAATATACTTTCATTTCAAATGCCTTACAGGATCTTCAGTATTGGAATTACAAAATGATAGCCATTGACACAAATAAGTTTTTATTTGAGACTTTAAGAAATGAAATTAATGACAGCATAAACATAAGAATTCAGAATGGATATAAATTGATTGCCAATACAAATTATGAAATGAAAAAAGATGAAAAAGAAGACTGTTCGACACAGGGAGCAATTTTCCAAACTTTAAATATCTCATTTTTAAATCTGACAGTCAAAATCTTTATTCAGAAAAATCCGACATACTGATACTAGATTTTTGGTACATACAGTGTGCACCTTGCCACATGGCATTTCCTAAATTAAATGAAATATTTGAAGAGTATAAGGACAGAAAAGTTAATATAATTTCTATCAATCCACTCAACAATTCTACTAAAGATTCAATTATGACCAATTTAACCATTTCAAGAAATAAGTTGAATTTTCAAATTGGTTTTTGTGCAAACTCATTGACAAAAAATTTAAAACTACAATCTTATCCAACTCTTTATATTTTAGATAAGAATAAAAAAATACTATATAGCCATATTGGTTACAATGAAACTGATTATAAGATAAATATTAAAACAATTTTGGATAAATATTTAAATTAACTCACGTTCAGATAGATTTTGCAATCCCACAAGAGAGAAAAGGATCTATAATGCCTCTATAATTAACGAACCCTTGCCAAACAGCAAGGGCTGGTTTGTTTATAAAGTTACAACAAATAATTAATTTTCGCATTCAACGTTTAGGTATTAAACTTGTAGTGATTAATAAACACTAAATTGAAAGACTATAAAAAATATTATATAATACCCGCTGCACCCGATGATGTATATAAAGCACTTACAAATGAGGCGACGTTGCAATTGTGGACAGGTGAACAAGCAGAAATGATTACTGAGATTGGTTCAGAATTCTCGTTGTGGGAAGGAAGTATTACAGGCAAAAACTTGGAGTTTGAAGAAGGGAAAAAACTAGTACAGCAGTGGTATTTTGGGGAACAAATAGAACCTTCGATAGTAACTATTATATTACACCCAAACAAGGATGGGACCTCAGCAGAACTGAGACATACCAATATTCCAGACGAAGCTTATAATGATATAGTAAGCGGCTGGAATGAGAATTATTTTGGAGATTTGCAGGAATTTTACGAGGCGGAATAATACCGAAACTCAATATACAATTTTCCAAAAGAAGGGGGACTTATACCAATCCGCTTTGTAGAATGGCGAAAGATTATAAAAGATGCTTCATAAAAAAACCCGACTGCTTACAATCGGGTTTTTTACTATATTATATAGATATATTAACGTCTTGGGGGTGCCATTATTCCACCGCCTGGCGGCATGGGAGGAGGAATTACAATGTTTAATTTTTTCATTACCAAAGCAGTTAAATCATCGGCAGGGTTAAAATAATAAGCAACCTGCTTGTCAACTATTGAAGAGAAACCCTTTTCTTTGGCTACTTCTTCTATCACCTTGCGTACTTTTAAATTCAAAGGTTTCAATAATGATTCTTGAGTTTGTGTAATATTTTCTCTATATAATTCACTATACGTTTGAATTCTTTGTTGCATTTGTTGCAATTCTCCTTCTTTAATTTCAAGTTCTTTGGGCGTCATGCGAGCTTTATTGGAGTCGAGCTTCATGCTCTTAGAAATCAATTCGGCTTTTTGTCCTTCTAATTGGTCGCTATAATATTGTTGCAAAGAATCTAATTGCAACCTTACATTCTTAATTTCAGGAAGCAGGTACAATATTGAATCATAGTTTACGAAGCCTACTTTTTGAGCTGAGGCAATTTTCCCAGTGGCCAATAACGCTATACATAGCAAGGCTTTGGATAAGTTTTTTAATTTTAACATGTTGTTTTTATTGATAATTTATTTGTTTTAGTGATAATAAGCGGCAAAAGTAGCCCAAAGGTTGCATGTAGGAAAAATTATTTCTTGGGGCCATTCGGCGGAGGTACTTGGCCTCCTCCTTTGGGCGTAATTTCTTCTTTAGGAGTGATGCCCATTTCTTGCAATACGTCATCGCTTTTATCAAATTTGGCATTGGAGTATAACATTACCACCTCGCCCGATTTGTCGAAAATAAAATCGTAGCCCCCCTTTTTCGCTACTTTTTGTATGGCATCAAAAACTTTATCTTGAATAGGTTTTACTAGTTCCATTCTCTTTTTAAATAATTCTCCATCGGCTGAAAATTTGGCTTTCTGAAAATCTTTTGCAGCTTTCTCTTTATCATCGATACCACGTTCTCTACGTTGACGAACTTCTTCGGTAAGAAGTACTTTTTCATCCTGATACTCACGATACATTTTCGCTATTTCTGCCATTTTTGCATCTAAATCTTTTTGCCATTGCTCCGCCAAATCATCTAATTGCTTTTGGGCAGATCGGTATTCAGGCATTTGACTTAATATATATTCCGAATCTACATAAGCAAATTTTTGTGCTGATGCCTTGCTGCCTAGTAAAGCTATAGCACACAAAGCCAAAAGTATTTTTTTCATTATCGTAAATATTAAAATTGCTGACCTAAGAAAAAGTGGGTTTGCCACTTGTTTATTGGGTTGGCCGAATTCGTATCAAAATTATAGGCATAATCTAATCCCAACAAACCGAACATGGGTAAAAACAACCTGATGCCCATACCTGCTGCACGGTATGTTGCAAACGGGTTATATGATTTAAAACTATTATATCCATTTGCTGCTTCCACAAATCCGACACCGTAAAATGTGAGCGAGGGCGATAATACTGCAGGGAAGCGAAGCTCCATGGTAAATCTATTATATATTGAAGAAGGATATCCATCGGGGTGCACACTCAGTGAACCTCCATCATTATATCCACGGGCTGATATTACTTCCCTGCCATCGAGGTTAAAACCTGTTAAACCACTGCCCCCTAGTGAGTATCTATTGAATGGTGGTGTGCCTTTATTTGCTGAATAATTACCGATGAATCCAAAATTAGCCCGCGTAGCCAATACCAATTTATCAAAAATGGTGGTATACCACTTTGCATTGAATTTCCATTTGTGATATTCCAAAAACTTGAGGCGTTCCGCTTCTGGAAGAGCCTCATAATTTTTATTGGTGAACTTTGAGTAGGGAACAGTTACTTGCACTGAGAACATGAAATCGGAACCCGAACGCGGGTATATAGGTTCGTTCACCGAAGTGCGAGAGATGACCATAGAAGTATTGATATCGTTAAAAATACCGTCAGGCAAGGGTTTACCTGTGCCAAATGAGAATTTATTATTATTAAATCTTTGATAATTTACCGAATTCATGATTGTAAAATAATCATCGGGTTTTTTCAATCTTCGGCCAAGCGATACTGTAAAACCTGTTGTTTTAAGTTTGGGTGCATCGGGTTGTGCTGTAATGGAATAACTTTGAACGGAACGATAGGCACTAATGGTAAATGAATTGGGCCTTTTGCCTCCCAACCAAGGTTCCGTAAATGAGAAATTGGTAGACCTCCAAGTGCTGCCATTGGATTGAGCTCTAATTTGTAGCCTTTGCCCATCGCCCCCTGGCAATGGTGTCCATTCCTTTTTCTTCAGCATTTTCTTAGCGGAGAAATTATTTAAAGTCAGTCCTAAAACACCAACCAAACCTCCAAAACCTCCATAACCTCCAGAAAGTTCTATTTGGTCGCTCGATTTTTCTTCTACTGTAAACTCAATATCAACAGTTCCCGTAGTAGCATTTGGCATAGGGTTTACACCTATCTTCTCGGGATCGAAATACGTGAGTTGTGCTAGTTCCCTGATAGATCTTGACACATCGCTACGGCTAAACTTATAACCGGGCCTCACATATAGTTCGCGTAAAATAACATGGTCACTGGTTTTGGTATTGCCTTTAATAGTTACATTGTTTACAATAGCTTGGGGTCCTTCGGTCATTCTTACTTCTATGTCGATACTGTCATTTTCAACCAGCACTTCCACAGGGGTGGCATTATAGAACAAATAGCCATCATCCATATATAACGATGCAACATCTAACCCCGATGGGTTCATGCTCATGCGTGATTCGAGCAATGATTGATTATATACATCACCACGTTTTATTCCCAACACCGTATCAAGTTTGTTGTTTGAGTATTTTGTATTTCCAGTCCAGTATATATACCTAAAAAAGTATTGATGCCCTTCCTCTATATTTATTTGCAAATTGATTTTATTGCTGCTGTATATATAGGTGGTGTCGCTAACAATTTGAGCATCTCTATAACCCATAGCTAAATACTTTTCTACAATTGCTTTTTTGTCTTTTTCAAAATCACTTTCTATATATTTTGATTTTTTAAATACGTTCCAATTTACCTTTTTTGTTTCTTTAAGCATCTGTCGCAATTTATAGTTAGAAACATGTTGGTTTCCTGTAAATATAATATCATTTATTTTAATGCGTTTACCTTTAGTTACAGATATTTTTAGCGTTACATAATTTTTACGGTGGTCTTTCTCTTCTTTAATATCAACCGTAGTATTCATATACCCTTTTTTATAAAAATATGATATAGTTTCATTTCTGGTTTTGTTAATCAGATTCTCGTTTACTATATGACCTGTTTTTAAAAAACCACCCAATTCCTCCCGTAATTTTTTGTTGTCTTTTTTACTTAAGTTGGTGGCATAGGCCGACAACCTGGGCTTCTCCACAAAATGTATTTCTAACCATGCTTTACCGTTATCCACTTTAGCCAAATAAATTTTTATATCTTCAAATAAATTTTGTTTCCAGAGTATTTCAATTGCTTTGCTAATTTCCTCGCCTGGAATTTTAATTGTTTTACCAATATTTAGGCCAGAGAGTATCTGTAGTGAGTTTTTATCTAAAAAATTAACACCTACTATGTCTACATTGGCAATTTCATATAATTGAGGTTGTGAATATTCGAGCACATTTTTGTTGGTGTCCATTTCATCAGCCTGTGCAAATACAGAACTAATACCCATAGTAAATGAGAATAATAGCCCGAATATATAAAAAGTAAGGGTTTTAGTTTTTTTCATGCTCATTGGCTACTAATTGTTCGCTTGTTTTTCCAAATCTTCTTTCGCGGCTTTGATAATCTAGTAATGCTTCGTATAAATGTTCACGAGTGAAATCGGGCCATAATGTTTCGGTAAAATAAAACTCGCTATAAGCAATCTCCCACAATAAAAAATTGCTTACCCTATGTTCTCCGCTCGTACGAATCAAAAGCTCGGGGTGAGGCCATTGTGCAGTGCTCAAATGATTGTTTATTGCCATCTCGTCCACTTCAAACGGTTTGATTTCACCTAGGGTTACACGTTCGCAAATTTTCCTAACTGCATTTACAATATCCCATTTAGAACTATAGCTAAGGGCCAATACCAAATCCATGTGGTCATTGTCCTTTGTGGCTTCGCATGCTTCCATCAATGCATTGCTACATTTAATAGGCAAACGTTCTAATTGCCCCATGGTGTGCAGCTTAATTTTATTTTTTTGCAAAGTGGGCATTTCGTGCTTTATGGTTTTCACCAATAGCTCCATCAAAGCATTTACTTCAATAGCAGGCCTGCTCCAGTTTTCGGTTGAAAACGCATACAGTGTAAGGCACTTAACTCCTAGTTCTGCAGAAGATTCACATACTTCTCGCACAGAGTTCACCCCATTTTGATGTCCGAATATTCTAAATTTGCCCTTGCCTTTAGCCCATCGTCCATTACCATCCATTATGATGGCGATATGTGTAGGTATTTTTGTTAAATCTATCTGCGATTTTAAGGACATTGGTAATAAGAAACTGAATGACGATTAACAGCAAAGGTATTAAAAACCGCCTTTCTTGCAGGAATATTTTACTACCCTATATGATAATGAGACTCCTATAGTGTAATACCAATCTTTATTATTGGGGTTTCCCCGTTGTTTTCCTTCAAAACTTAAGTTTACATCGTTGTTAATCTCACCTGATCGGTCATATAAATTTACGGTCATCATACGCTCGGCCATGGTTTGTTGATCATTGAATTTTATCAAATCTGTCTGCTTTGGATAAAACTTGCTTACGTCATCTAAATAATCAGTACCTGTTTTACGCCAAAAACATTCAAGGCCAAGAACCAAGTTTTTGTTTAAAAAATATTTAAATCCTCCACCAATTGGCAAAGCCCAATTAATCCTTTGGTAGTTGCTATTATGCCTCAGCAGTTGACCCTCTGTACCATAAGGTCTCAACGAGTATGCAGAGGCTCTATAATTGGCTTTGGGTTCATGATAAAACATATTAAATCCTAAACAAAAGAATGGGCTAAACCTGTGTGAGAATTTATCGAAGCCAAATTTTTGAAAATGGAACTCAGTCATACCACTTATTTCTATTATTTGAGAAAAGAATTGCAAATTACGTGTGCGGTTAAAACTCCAAATAGAATCGGCTCCTGATATATTACCATAATTAATTCCTAACCGATGGGCAAAATAACTGCTTTGGTTATAACGATAAAATATTCCACATTGGGGATGAAACTGGCTGATTTTAAGCCCTGGAGATAAATCACCCATATAATTCATCATCCCACCTTGAACTCCCCATTCGTGTCTGTCAGATTTAATCTGTGCCAAAGTGAACAGTGGGGTAAAAAGGGCTATATATATTATTATTCTTTTCAAGTATTAAAAACTAGTACATTTAATGCCTGGCAATGGAAAACGATAACAAAGACTGACGGTGGCAAATAAGAAAAAATCGGCAGGGGTGTTTTTATTTCCTCTAGAAACCTTGTCAACTGTATCGGGGTCGTCAGTAATTTTTTTATACTGGGCCGACCATGGTGTAACTTCTCCTGATCTATCTGAAAGTTGGGCTGCTGGATTATCGCTTCCTTGGTTTTGTTTCAAAAATTCTGGTTCTACATAAGCATTACTGCTCACATCATCTAAGTAGTCAGTAAATGTAGTTCTAAACCCTATTTCCATGCTTGCATTCCAATTATCATTAAATCTAAGTTTCAACCCTGCTCCTAATGGCAAACCCAATTGTGATAGTTCATAAGAGCGTCTATCTTGATACTGGGTAGAACCTTGCCCTTCGGTGCCTAAGGGTTGTAGTTCGTACCATTTCCCATTATAGTATGTTTGCGGATTGAATTTAAAAACATTAATACCTGTAAAGAGGTAAGGTGAGAATCCATAATATCGCTCGCCATCAGCAAAGCAAAATCCCGATATATTCCATTCAAGCAAAAAGGCAAAATCTAAAATATTCGTTTTAAAACTAAAATTACGAGCTTTGTGGGCAGGGTTCGAACTCAATGAATCAGCCCCACCGATAGTACCATAGGTAAAGCTACCCTTGATAGCTAAATATCTATCAGGATTAAAACGAACAAACATACCACCTGCGGGCTGTGTGAGATTAAAATTGATTTTCATATCGCTTAAATCTCCCATATAATGTGTTGAACCTCCCATTATACCAAATTCCAAACTTTGAGACTTAGAAATGTGTACTTTCGTACAAAACATGAGTGTGATTAGTATACTGCTGAAATAATATTTATGTGTCGTCACTTGGTTAAGTTAATAAACGTAAAAATATGAAAACTATTGCAAATAAACAAAATTATTATGTAAATGACAAGCTGTTACTAAAGTACATTTAAAAAAAAAGGCCGGATTAACCGGCCTTAGAACAAAAATTTTAATGTTAGAAGTTGGCACACACAAATTTCCTAATGGTCTTTGTGATAGTGAAACCTGTAAATATATAGGTGTCTTTATCTCTGTAGTCGCCTCTTTGTAATTTCTTTTCATCGTGAGAGTAAGGCTTTTGCATTATTCCGAATTGAGGGTAATTGGTTTTTGTTGCTGGATTAATTGCCTCTCCACTTCTGTCGGCTAATTGGTTAGCTGTAGGATTGGCAGGATCAATCATTGGGTAGTTATCATGCACATCATCCAAATAATCTGTAAATGTTTTACGGCCAGCAATTTCAAACCCTATTGACCAAAGATTACCAAAATTGTATTTAATACCAAATCCTGTAGGAATGGCAAATGATATTAAGCTATACTTTGGTTTGTTGAGTTCTGTTTGGTATCCTCTTAATTTATAGGTTGTACCATTTAAATCAGTTTTAGGATTGAACCGGAATACGGAGATACCTGCAAGCAAGTATGGCGTCCACCTATGAGATTTTGAACCTGGAATAAAATTCAAAATATTATATTCAACCTGGGCTGTAGCTTCAATAATGCTAGAACGAAAATTAAGGTTCCTTTTATTCCTATCGTAATAGTTAGCTTCTTTGCTTATGCCGTTGTTTTTGCCATAGTCGGTCATTTTGAAAGTCGTAGGCAATTTGCTTCCCCAAGCTTTATCATCTCCTTTAACTGTTCCGTAGTTACCAGCAAATTTAAAAGAAATATGAGGAGTGAGGTTGTAACGTGCAAGCACACCGCCTTGTATGCGTGTGTACTTCCAAGTAACTTGAGATTTCGACAAGTCGCCTTGGTATTGAGCAGGGCCAACGAATAATCCAAATTCCCATTCTTGGGCATTGGCAAAACTAACTAACAAAGTAAGAGTCAGTGTTAAGAGGGTAATTTTATTTTTCATATTTCAGAATTTTATTTATAACAGGCTACAAAAATAAGGCAATACAAACATAATCCAAATTTTTTTTTTACTTTTTTATCGCAGGTCGTTTCTTTCATCATGCCCCCACATCATTTTTTTGCGAAGGGTATCTAAATAGTCTTTTTGGTGCAAGCGAACTATATTCAATTTATAAGGGGCTTTTTTTATAGCCAACTGCACCGTAGTATCAACTGTTTCGCTACGTGAATCTAAACTCACCAAAAAATTTGTACCCCTTCCCTCTATTTCAAAACTTATTACTTGATCATCGGGAACAATAACCGGTCTCACATTCAAATTGTGAGGAGAGACGGGTGTGATAGCAAAAGCCGATGAGGAGGGGAAAATAATGGGTCCTCCGCAACTTAAAGAATAACCTGTTGACCCCGTTGGTGTTGCTACAATTAATCCATCGGCCCAATAGGAATTTAAAAATTCACCATTCAAATAAGTATGCACTGTAATCATGGACGAAGTGTCTTTTTTGTGTATCACAAAATCGTTGAGCCCAAAAGTATTTGGTTGAAATAAATTCCTGTCGGTATCAAGCTGCAGCAAATTGCGTTGCTCGATTTCATATTTGCTTTGAAAAAAACATTGAAAAGCAGCGATAAACTCTTCCTTGGCCACATTGGCCAGAAAGCCTAAACGACCAGTATTAATACCCATCACAGGTATTTGATATTGTAAAATATATAATACCGAATCGAGGAAGGTTCCATCGCCCCCAACTGTTACAAACAGCGATGCGTTTTTAACATCAGTAGGGATATCGAATGTATTAGTAGAACTCGGGAATTCGCTGGGAAATGATTTTACAATTTGTTTAAAAACCAACACCTCGCAGCCTTGTGATATTAACCACCGCTGCACCTCGGCCACATATATAGCAGTAGTTTCGGAGTATTGTTTGGTATAAATGGCTATTTGCAAAAAAGATATAATTTAAGTTGCAAATTTAACCTTTACACTCGGTATTTACATGCTTAAATATTTCATCAACGCATTGTACCGTTGTTGCATCAGTTGCCAATCTTCTTCGCTGATATGCGATGCACGAACCTGGTATTTGAAACGCTCGAAAGAAGCTAAAATATTACGGATATCGGAACGGTCGAATTGTAAAGCGACGTCTATTTTACTGCTCCCTGCATCTGGCTGTGACACGTACAAGCCTAAAATTTTACTGTCGTTCGATTCGGCTATATGGGCAATCTCTGTAAGCTTAAAATCGTTCCATTCCATTTCGAGGGTAAGTATACCGCCTTCTCCAGGCTCTTTTTGCAAGCCCGTGTACCTGTGTTGAAGCTCAAAAACCAAATCGGTTAGAATGATGATGCCTACAAAATTATCTTCCTTATCTACTACTGCAAGTGAGGTGGTTTCGCTTTGCCCAAAAAATTTGAGCAGCTCGAACATGTGCACATTTTCAAAAACACGGCTGGTTTTTTCTTTTTCTATGTAGGCACTCAGTAAACTATCTTGAGGAAACGTTACCAAATTTTCTGCCGATACCAACCCCAATACTTTGAGATCTTCCACTACTGGCAAATGAGCTAGACCCGATAAGTTAAGTTCTTCCAAGGCCTCCCCTACTTGCATATTTAAGTAAAGCGGATTAAGTTTATTATTGATAAGTTCTTTTGCTGTCATGGTGGTGTTAATACGATAGATGCTCTAAGTGTTTAAATAGTTGCATACACTCTGTAATAATATTGTATTAAATTTTATAGCTATTAACGTGCCGTTCTTTCTTTTCAGGATAAATATCTGCGATGGTCACCATCAAGCCTGTTTCCTCCACATCGCCAAAATCTGGATTGCAGGCGGTCCCAAAGGTTTTCATGGTAGGCGAAAGATTCATATATATATTAACTAAGGGTGGAATATTCACTCCTAAATTTCGTACACTTTGGTTTAATATTTTGAAACCGTCATCGAAATCGAGTCCCGAAAAAAGTTTTTCCATGGTGCTTGTATCGCCCTCTATTTGTAGTGGGTGGTGAGGCTTTAATAAATTTTCTTTATCAGGGAAATAACGACCTAAAAAATATAAAATTAAATTTCGGGCTTCCCTATTATAACTGCCATACATGGTAACTTTACCAAAAAAATATTTGATATGTGGGTTTTTGACTACCAATGCACCTAGGCCATCCCAAATATTATCGAGTGCAAATATCCCTTTTCGTGGATTTACAGCGGGCTGAAAATTTGGTTGTACCCAACTGCGGCCTAACTCTAGTGTAGCAGGTAAATATTCACTGATAAATTTGGGGCTGAAATCAAAATAATGACTAGTAGATAAGTGTAGTTCGCCAGTTTTTTTATCAATTGCTTTATTACAATCGATGAAACGGTAGCCCCCTATTATTTCTCTGTCTTCCTCACTAAAAACGATCAACTGTTCATAGCAATTTTCGGCGGTATCAAATTCATCAATATCAACTTTGTTGCCAGTGCCCCCCCCAGATGCTCTAAAGGTTACCTCACGCAATCGTCCTATTTCTTGCATCACATTTGGGCAATTGTGGTGGTTGATAATATATATAGTGTTATTCCCTTTATTGGTATCTCTTACAAAATAACCTTTCGACAATTCATCTTCTAATAAGTCTCTATCGATAGGGTCTATTACTTGTTCCATATTTATTTGATTTGAGACTTTAGACTATATAACTGTTCACGTATCCATTTTGCCGCTTCTTTATCATTGGGATGTTTGGCTAACTCTTCGGGGGTGATAGGTTTACCCACAACAAATTTTATCTTTTGTCCCTTTTGTTTATACATTTGGTCGGGCAACAATATCATTTCAATATTTGCTTTGATTCCCAACCGTTTACGCCACAATGACAGGTTATAAAAGAAAGGTCGGTTTTGGCCATATATATATACCGGTACTATGGGCGATTGGTATTTGCGTGCACGAGTCACAAAAGTTTTTTTCCATTCAAGGTCTTGAATCTTTCCATCTATTTTGCGAGAAACCAAACCTGCGGGGAAAAGGAAAACAGCTTTTTCTGATCCGAAAATTTTATCAAGCTCTTGCATTTGTGCAGTTGCCGATCTACCATGTTTATTAACACCTACAAAAATTTCCTTCAAATTAGTGAGGTTGAGCAATAAATCATTCACTATAAAACTAATGTCTTTGCGAACCTTTGCAATCTCGGGCACCAAGCTCATTCCATCAAGTCCGCCCAAGGGGTGATTAGCTATAATAACAACCCTACCAGTAGGAGGGATATTTTCCAAACCTGTTGACTCAATAGTTACGCCCATTTCAATTGGAACACCCGCTGAAAATTCGTACGCATCAGAGTTTTTGTGCCTCCGCATGAAATCATTTATCTGGTCTTCATGCAGTAGCCGCTTAACATATCTTAATATAAAGCGTGGTAGCCATTTGAGCAAAGTGGGATTCTTGCTGCGAAACAACTTTTCAATATCGATGAATTTTTTCTCTGTTTCCTCCATTTTGCCGCAAACAAAAGGATTGATGAGCAGATTACAAAATTATAATACTTTATTGAACCTTAAACCTTAAGCAGTTGGCAATTAACTATTGATGATTTATATGACCCCAGAGAGAGAAAAAAAAAATTGACCAAAATTATTAGCATCTCATATATATCGCCCCTAAAGGGACTTTGAGGTAGACCACATTTTTATTATTACCGAGATCTCGTCCCGCTGGGACTTAAATGCACTTGACATTTATAATGGGAAAAGCATTATCAAATATTCAAATCGCGTATAATTTCCATAATACTGGTAAATAAAAAATACATTTGAAGCCTTTTAAGGACTCAATGTTTTATCCATTGAGAATCTGCGAAAATGACCACCAAGTATTCACCAACAGCCTCTCTCATAAAAAAAATGATTGTAATGGAATGATGCATATACCTTTGCCGCAAATATATATTTGTGAGCTTCCCAATACTAACCCTAAAACCTGATCGCCAACGCAGCTTAATTAATAGACACCCTTGGGTATTTAGCGGGGCCGTGCAAAATTTACCGAAAGCTGAAACGGGCGATATCATTGAAGTGCACGACAACAAAGGCCAATGGCTGGGTTATGGTTTTTTTGATGAACGCAGTGAAATCGTTTGTAAAATTTTTGAATACGACGACCCTCATGCTATTATTGACCAAGCTTATTGGCAAAAAAGATTATCTTTAGCATATAACCTTCGAAAAAATTTGCTCGACTTATCCAATACCAATTGTTTCCGCTTGGTGCATGCCGAAGGCGATTCATTGCCAGGTATGATTGCCGATGTATATGATAATACCGTGGTGATGCAGATATTGCATAAAGGCACACAAAATATATTGGATGATATCGCTTTTTCACTTTGCAATTTAGGATTTGAATATATCTATCTAAAAACCAAAAAAAGCAGCAAACATATTGAAGATATAAATTTGCCGCAAGGCTGGTGCGGCAAGGAAGGCAACCCCATCATTAACGTGAAAGAAAATGGATTAAATTATCAAGTAGATATAGAAAATGGGCAGAAAACGGGATTCTTTTTGGACCAACGCGATAATCGTTTTTTATTAAGACAATACAGCAAAAATAAAAGTGTGCTCAATGCTTTTTGCTATACTGGCGGTTTTTCTGTATCGGCTCTTAAAGGTGATGCGGCACAAATTACCTCGGTTGATATATCAAAATCGGCAGTGGATGCGTGCAATTATAATATGAGAGAAAATTTTGGAAGTGATGCCCCTCATACTTCATTCGCTGCTGATTGTTTCGATTATTTACGCGGCATGCCTGCGGGTCAATTTGATGTGATAGTGCTTGACCCGCCAGCATTTGCCAAGCATGCAAGAGCAGTTCCGCAAGCCAGCCGGGGCTATAAAGACATTAATATGTTGGCTATCCAAAAAATAAAACCCGGAGGTATCATATTTACCTTTTCGTGTTCCAAAAATATTGATACGGTATTGTTTCGCAAGATAGTTTTTGGGGCTGCTGCCGATGCCCGTCGCAATGTGAGAATAATTCACCAACTGACCCAGGGCGTGGATCATCCCATTAATATATATCATCCCGAAGGTGAATACTTGAAGGGCTTGGTACTATATATTGAATGATTGAATGATTTCATCCGCCGCGGCGGAGAATGATTTAAGGATTTTTGTCCATAATATGTTAATGATAAGTAACGGCATCGTTATATAATTATATACTACCTTTGCAGGATGGAAATTCCGAAAGGCAAGCTCATCGCTATTGGCGGTGCCGAAGACAAAGGTACCATGCCCGAAAAAGATTTTATACAAATGAACAACCTCAATTTTTTTGAGTTGGGCATTTTGAAAAGAATTGTTGACGAGGTGGCCAAGCCCGACCCGCTGATTGAAGTAATCACCACCGCATCGAACATACCCGAAGAAGTAGCCGAAAACTATTTACAAGCTTTTGGCAAAATGGGTTGTACCCGCGTTGGTATTATACATATTAAAAACCGTGAGGATGCTCAAAACCCCGATTATGTTGAACGTATTCGCAAAGCTGAGGGTGTGATGTTTAGTGGTGGCAATCAACTAAGGCTTACCAGTTTGTTGGGTGGCACGGAGTTTTTAGCTATTATTCTTAAACGCTATATGTATGAAGACTTTACCGTAGCTGGCACTTCTGCTGGAGCAATGGCCATGAGCAATACCATGATATACCAAGGCAATAGCACTACTGCACATCTAAAAGGTGAGGTAAAATTGACCACTGGACTAGCCTTTATGAAAAATATAATTATCGATTCGCATTTCGAAAAACGTGGTCGGTTTGGCCGTTTGGCCCAAGCTGTGGGTCTTAACCCGGGCTGCATTGGCATTGGGTTGGGCGAAGATACAGGTGTACTTATTACAGAAGGAAGCCACATGGAAGCCATTGGTTCGGGCTGCGTTATTATTGTGGACGGACATAACATTCGACACAGCAATATTGCCGATATTTCCGAAGGTTCGCCCATTAGTTTAGAGAATATCCAAGTGCATGTAATGGTGAAAGGCGACCGATATAATATCGAAGAACGAGCATTCAAGGCCAACTTCGTTAGCGTGATGAGTTAAATTTAATTTTAAAATTGTTGTTTGCAGTTTTAAAATATTTGCTTATTTTTGCAACCCTTAAAAAATAGAAAGTTAAAAAAACAATATGCTTTACATCAACGTAAAAGAAAACGAGTCGCTAGACAAAGCCCTTAGGAAGTTCAAAAAGAAATTTGAAAAAACTGGTGTGGTAAAAGAAGTGCGTAGTCGCATGGCTTTCGAAAAACCCTGTATTCGTCGTCGTCAAATGATGATACATGCCAAATACAAATTGCAAATGCAAATTAAATCGGCTAGTACGCCTAAATAAAATATTATATTTACATATATTGAGAAAGCAACCTTTTTTACGCAGGGTTGCTTTTTTTATGGAATAACCTGATGGTGGTTAGGTTCCGATAGCTATCGGGAACACAAGCATGTGCAGCTCTGCAAAAGAACTATATATTTATATATCTTTATAAAATATTCCCAACACAAATTATACCAATTCTTAAACTATAATAGTTCTCCGCCTGTGGCGGATTCAGTTTTTAGAATGGTAATACCGAACTACATCCCGAAAGCCCCGCTTAATCCCGATAATTATCGCATACGCGTCAACCA
>JAWXAU010000152.1 GCA_034439655.1 Bacteroidota bacterium
AAAACAATATGATACGGTGAGCACCAACAAACTTAAATTAATAGTTCAAGATACAGGTTATTATAATGCCAAACTTATATATATTACCAAACAAGGTTGTGTAGATTCATTATATAAAATGAACGTGTTTCGCATATTGCCACAACCTGTGGTATATATTGATAATCCAGCACAAAACCCATTATGTTTTGGAGATAGTTTTATACTTACTGCTATCCAGCGAGATATAAACTATCCACCACTCATTACTTTTAAATGGAATGCAGGATTAGTAAATACACCCAGTATAAAAGTAGATACCGCAAACAATTACTATGTGAGTGCTATTAATAAATATGGCTGCGGTGCAACAAGTAATACGGTAAAAATAAGTTTTCTGCCACAACTGTTTGCCAATATCAAAAAAGCAAAAGACAGTTTATATGTTATAGCAACTAGACCTATCGTATCTTATACTTGGTACAAACACAATATATTATATAATACTGGTTCCTCCCTTATACACCCGCCCACAGGCAGGTATAATGTGCAGGTGGTGGATGCGGATGGATGGTTGTCCCGAATGCTTTCGAGACCACCAACCATCAGCACTTGAGCATCGCACTTTATGATATGCTAGGCAAAAAAGTGTATAATACTGCTACGAATGGAGAGAATAGATATAGTATAAATGTGGGAGGTTTACCGAAGGGATTATATGTACTTTCTGTGGGGAGTGAAATGATTAAGGTTGTGACAGAGTAATATGTTCACCATTTGGAAAGTTTGCAACTTTCCAAATGGTAATGCTACAAATTACCCAAAATACTCCACATAATTATTAGGAGTTTCGTATAATTTCACGCAATGTAAACTACAATTTTCTGTATTGATATGAGGTTCTAAACGGGCCCAAATAGCCATCGCTATATTTTCGATACTGGGAAGCACACCTGTTAGAAATGGCACATCGAGGTTCAGGTTTTTATGGTCGAGGTGGTCTGTTACTTCTGCGACAATGAGTACTTTCAACTTTTTTAAATCGAACAAAAAACCGGTATCGGGATTGGGTACTCCCTTCACAGTTACATATAAATCGAAATTATGCCCATGCCAGTTTTTGTTGGCACAGCGGCCAAATACTGTTTCGTTCTGCTCATCGCTCCAGTCGGGTCTGTGTAAACGGTGTGCCGCATTGAAATGCTCTTTGCGGGTAATATATACAATGTTTGATGCCATAAATAATACTGCAAATTTAAGTTCATTTTGGCTTGCGAATTGCCTTAATTTTGCAATTCCTAAAAAATGTTGTCGCATAGAATCATCCTATATATATCCCTACTGTTAGCTCCCATTGCAGCGTGCAGTCAGAGTACACCAGGCTGTGTTGATTCCACCCGCATGGATCCCTATTATCAGGGTTGCGACCACAGTGCTTTTTCGTTTCTGCCTGTATGTGCTTGTGGCAAAACCTATTTTAGCAGTTGTGTGGCCGAGCGTCAATATGGTGTATACGCTACAATATGGCAGGATGGTGTATGCGATAATTTTGCTTACTTCTTTTATCCCAATCCACTATTTCCTAACGGAACTATTTTTAAATTATTTATCAAGTTCAAACAAATAGAAAACAATACAGCCACCTTTTATGTGATGGATGTTTTTGGCCGCATACGTTATAGGTTTTATATACAAACCCCAGCCCAACAAGAAGTATATGACTTGCCCGATTTATCGTACCTAGAAAGTGGAATGTACCTTACCATTGTGAACAGAAATAATGAAGAAAAATTTCAGAAACTGGTGATAGCTGGCTCGCAGTAAAGATGCAACCCACTAGTCTTTTTCTACGTTATATAGTGTAAGCGTCTTATTTTTGCAAATTCTAAATGAAGTATATCTATCTTTTATCCCTAGCTATTTTATTATATAGTGGCTGTGCCAAAAAGGCCACAGTGCCTTCTTACGTGCATGTGGAACCTTTTATAGTTACTACCGATGGAGCTACACAGGGAAGCAGTGCTTCAAATATTACCGATGTGTGGTTATATGCCAACGGGCAATTACAAGGCATATATGAATTGCCGTGTGCTGTTCCTGTTATAGAAAATGGGAGTGTGAAAGTCGCATTTCGCCCAGGGATAAAAAAAAATGGAACTGCTAACGAAAGGACCTATTACCCCTTTTATACCTATGTGGATACGGTGCTGCAATTGGAAGCGACCAAAACAACTACTTTCACACCACAGATAACTTATATTCCAAACCTTACTTATACTTGGCTCGAAAATTTTGAAACTTCTAATACGACCTTAAAGAAAACGAGTTTCAACCAAACATACGATTCGCTGCAAATATGTACCGATACCAATATTACCTATAAAGGTGGGCACAGCGGAAGAATAGTACTTACCAAGAAGAATGAAATATTTGAATATGCTTCTAAAACACCTTTCACCTTGCCTGGCAATGGAAGGGACATATATATGGAGCTTAATTATAAAACCGACCTACCATTAATTGTTAGCTTTTATGATAACTCTATCAATGGAGTCAATAAATATGCTTCAGTGGTAACTATTAATCCCAGTACTGTTTGGAAAAAAATATATATATATTTGAGCGAAGAAATATCGAGCAAACTCAATAGCCAAGGGCCAACTACTTTTTCTATGTACTTCAATGCTATGAACGATGCCGACCAGACCCGTGTAATCATGTTGGACAATATTAAACTGATATACCGTTGAACAAAAAACTACAAACCCTTAAATATTTAATTGCAGATGGTATTGCCGCTGTGGGTGCGTGGATCTTGTTCTTTATTTTCAGAAAATATTATATTGAACCCGAAAAATATGGTTATGATATTGGCCTCCATTTCGACTCACAATTTTATATCGCATTGGTACTAATTCCTGTTTTTTGGCTATTATTATATTGGTCGGCTGGGGCATACAGGGAGCCCTATCGACACACCCGCTTGCGTGATATTATACGCACCTTTAATACTTCCCTGTTTGGTGTTTTGGTTTTGTTCTTTACCTTACTTTTAGATGATGAAGTATCATCTTATAAAACTTATTATAAAACTGTTGGCACCTTGTTTTTATTGCATTTTATCCTATCTGTTATAGGCCGATTAATCATCACTACACAAACAGTTAAATTAGTAAGACGCCGCAGAATAGGCTTTAATACTTTAATAGTAGGTTCGAAACAAAAAGCCTTGTCATTATATAATGAATTGGAAGGCGAAAAACTTTCTCAAGGATACTTTTTCAGGGGGTATATACAAGCCAACGAAAACGGAAACACGGCCATGGGCGGTGTTCTCCCCTATCTGGGCAATATGGATAATATCATCACCATTATCAAACAAAAAAATATAGAGGAGATTATTATAGCCATAGAAACCAGCGAACATTTTTTACTCAATAAAATTTTAAACAAGCTCGATGACGAAGATGTAGTAATCAAAATCCTACCCGATATGTATGATATACTTACAGGATCGGTTAAGATGTCTCACTTGTTTGGGGCACCGCTTATAGAGGTATCACGAGAGATAATGCCACCCTGGCAAGTAGTGGTGAAAAGGCAAATGGATATGGCAGTTTCATTGATTATATTATTATTGTTTAGTCCCTTATATATTATACTTGCTATTTTAGTCAAACTCGATTCTAAAGGGCCCATATTTTATAAGCAGGAAAGAATTGGCCGTGGCAATAAACCCTTTTTTATATATAAATACCGTACCATGAAAGTAGGTTCCGAAAAAGGCACACCACAACTTTCGAGTAGCGGAGACGACCGCCGCACAAGGCTTGGTAAATACTTACGCAAATACAGATTGGATGAACTACCACAGTTTTGGAATGTATTAATAGGTGAAATGAGTTTGGTAGGGCCGCGACCTGAAAGACAATTTTTTATTGACCAAATATTACAAATAGCTCCTCATTATAATCATTTATTAAAAGTAAGACCAGGCATTACCAGTTGGGGCCAAGTGAAATATGGCTATGCTGAGAATGTGGATCAAATGATTGAACGACTAAAATTCGATACGATTTATATCGAAAACATGAGCCTAGCTTTAGATTTTAGGATTATGTTTTATACTATAGTGGTAGTATTTGGAGGGAGAGGGAAATAATTAAAAAAGATTTAAGAATAAAGATTTTTGGTGTAGCGTATTTAACTTTCCAAAAGTTTGGAACTTTTGGAAAGTTAAATACGCAGTATACGCATACCAAAAAAAACTTATTTTTTATTATTTAGGTTTTATATTTGTGCAATGAAGCACAATTTACTTAATTCTATAACCTTGTTTTTGGCCACCTTCTTATTTTTGGTCATTAGTCCCGTTGCTTGAGCCTCACACATTACAGGAAGCGAATACACTTATCGTTATTATTCTCTTCGAACAACGCGGTATATTACGAAACAAAACTGGTGATTTACAGAGATTGTAAGTCAGCAGCAGGTTTTGCAAATCCTATCACTGTAGGATTATATAAAGCGACCAATTATTCATCGATTGGCACACGTCAGGTATATATGACAGGTAAACCTGTCGATATAACACCATGCAATTCATCGGGTAATTGTATAGAGCAAGCAACCTATATTGATACTGTGAGTTTGTCGGCTAACCAAACTTATGGTCAAATTTTCACTTGCGGAGCAAGTCAAAGGAACAACGCTATTATAAATCTTGATTTGGGTGTTACACAAAGCAATGACAAAAAAAGTATGGGATGGCAAATAAATATACCATCACCAAACACTTATATTAATAGTTCGCCCAAATTAGGAAATAGACTACAAAATATTTTAGCTACTAACAAAAAAATGATTTTGGCCAATAATATTTTTGACGCTGATGGAGATTCACTAGTATATAGTTTCGTTACACCTTATGGATCAACCTCAGGAACACCTGGTTCAGGGTATGCAGTGCAGCCACCTTTGAGTAGTATACTTTGCGATTGGGCCAGCGGTTATTCTGCTACAAAACCTTTTGGTTCCAATGGTTCTATATCGATCGATTCTGTTACTGGCAAGATAACTTTGTACGCACCAAGTTCGAATAAATATGTCGTAACTATACAAATTGATGAATATAGAACTACGCCAAATCAATCGCCTGTATTTATGGGCGAAACAAGAAGAGATTACAATTTATTGCACAAGCTATATCCAACTATTATCCTCCTGTTTTTGCAAATTATGGTGGCACCACTACCAAAACTATGTACGCAGGAAAAAACAATTGCTTTAATATTTCAGGGATTGATTCTTTAGGTGATTCTATCACCATTTCGGGCAGTGGGATAATGCTCGATTCCATATATGGAGGCCAATCGTCATACGGAACATTTGCAAGCAAAATAGACGATAGCATTGTATCGCAACAATTTTGTTGGACACCCTCCTGTAGTCAGATTAGCAGTAGTCCTTATTTGCTTTCTGTGGAGCTTTTAGATAAGAACTGTAATTATGCATCGAAAACATTTCTTATATATGTGGACTCCTTAAAAGACAATACCATCAATGCTACTATATGCAAAGGGAGTTATTATAATTTCAATGGAAAACAATTAGATTCGGCAGCAACTTATATTGATACTGTTGCAAGTGGCCCCTGCAATGTGAATTCATCTATTATTGAAACACTCAATTTAAGTGTCGACACTCCAAGTGCAAGTTATTTTTCAGCAAATTTTTGCCCCAACCACGATTATAATTTCAATGGAAAATTGCTGACAACCGCAGGAAATTAAACAGATACACTTAAAGCTGCATCAGGTTGCGATTCCATTGTGCAATTAAGCTTGAGTATTTTAACGAGCAGCTACGATTCCCTTACCGCCACGATTTGCCCCGGGTCGAATTATAATTTCAATGGGGAACAAATTTCAAATGCAGGATATTATTATGATACTACCACCAACGATATTGGTTGCGATTCTATTATATTTTTTCAATTAAATGTAGGATCCTACAGTTATAGTAATATACAGGATAAAGTTTGCCAAGGAAATAGTTATAATTTTAATGGCCAAAATATTACCAATGCGGGAAATTATGCCGACACGGTAAAAACTGCAAACGGGTGTGATTCTATCGTAAATTTAAGTTTGAGTGTATTGCCTGCAAGTATTGATACCATTATTGTTTCCATCTGTCCTGGATATAGCTATTACTTCAATGGGAAAAATATTTTGAAGCAAGGATATTATTATGATTCTACCACCAATTATATAGGTTGCGATTCTGTTACTGTGCTGAATTTAATTTCGGGCAATTATATTTATGGCTTAGTAGTAGACACTATATGTAAAGGAAGTATATATAATTTTAATGGGAAAAATATTTCAAATACAGGAAATTATACCGATACTTTAAAAACTAGTGGTGGCTGCGATTCTATCATAACGCTTGTACTCACAGTAAACAATCTTAAATCATTGGGAAATATTTCGGGCAACTCAAATGTATATATGCATGATACCCTTACTTATTCTGCAAGCAGCAACGCTTTTGGTTTTGTATGGACAGTAGCGGGCGGCACTATTATAAGTGGACAAGGGACGAATCAGGTTCAATTGCTATGGGATACTGCTAACACAGGAAATATTTCAGTATATTCAAACTGTTATGATGCCAGTAGTTTAAATATTACGATTACCAGTGGAATTAATATAGTAAATCAGATATCAGGGATGAACATTTTCCCCAATCCTTCTGATCGAAATTTCTATATACAATTTAGTGAAGTCCTTGTTTCAAAAACTTCATTGAATATATATAATATTATGGGTCAAAAAGTATATTATACTATTTTACAAAATGGAACACAAGCCTATAAAGTTAGTCTCGGGCATTTGTCGAAAGGTATATATATTCTTTGTGTAGGAGGTGAAAGGGTTAAGATATTGGTGGAATAAAAAAGCCATCACTTATTTTGAGTGATGGCTTTTTTAAATTCGTATAGTAATATTATTTTTTACCTCCTTTTTCTCTGTTTACTATATATACAGCGTGAATTACAGCACCGATCCACAAAGTAAAAATAAAAAGTAAAATATTAACTACTACTGGAGTGGTTTTCCAATCAGTTGCGATACCTACTGCTAATGGAGGAAGGAACACACACAAAATATACAATAATATCAGTGAAGTGTCGTCGGTGCCATTATCGTTATTAGAAGTATTTTCGTAACATTTGAAGTTGGTTTTAATGTAGTATTTTTGTATTGTTCGGGCAAGCTTTTAATCACTTTACGAGCTTCCTTAACTTTTGAAGGGGATTGCTTTTTAGTTAAGATAACTTTGGAGTCTGGTGCCGATATGGAACCACTTTGTCCTATATTAGGTTTAGGATGAATTACCTTTTCCTTTACCGTGCTTTTCTCAGTGACAATTTGAGATTCAATTGGAGAAACAACAACTACTTTTTGCTTAGTTGTAGCTTTTAATAAATCATTTCTGCATTCAAATTTTTTAGTCCCGAAATTTATAGACCCGCAAGATGTGGCAAAGATGGTAATAGCAAAAGCTATGATAGGTAATTTTTTTAATTTCATATAAATTTATTTTTTTAAACTAATAGGGAATAAATGACTATTGTAGTTTTTATTTATGCACAATGTTTTAACTGGGAAACATTATGTTCATATTGTATTTAAAAGGAATATAAAAATTACCAAAAAAACCCTTATTCTTGCAGCTAATTTATACCCCATGGAATTATTTAGCGACATTCTCACTTTTATAAAAGAAGTTTTCTCGCAGAGCGATAATTGCGACCTGCGTTGTGCCATTGAACATTTTATTACTGCCCACCAAAAGCTCACCTATGCACTATTGATGCTCATTATATTTTGCGAAACAGGATTGGTAGTCACCCCGTTTCTACCTGGCGATTCTTTATTATTTGCCTCGGGCATGGTAATAGCGAGTACTGCCGCACTTAATATTTGGTTGCTCATTTTGCTACTAATAATAGCCGCTATATTGGGCGATAATGTGAATTATTTCATCGGGAAATTTTTGGCCAAAAAAGGAGAAGGTGCAAAACTGTTTGGTGTATTCACCATAAGAAAAGATTACCTAGACCGTACTCATAAATATTATGAAAAGCATGGTGGCAAAACCATTATTATGGCACGTTTTATTCCTATAGTTCGCACCTTTGCTCCCTTTGTAGCGGGTGTGGGTAATATGCAGTACTCACGGTATATGACTTTTTGTATTATAGGTGCGGTGCTATGGGTAAGTTCCATGTCGTTGGCTGGCTATTTCTTGAGTAGCAATGAATTTGTGAAAGCCCATTTCGACCATATCGTTTTGGCCATTATAGCAGTGAGTGTATTGCCCGTAGTTTTGGGTTTTATTCGTTCGCGGAAAGCTAAGTAATTTTAGATTTGTAAGTACCCAATAAAATAATACATTTGCAGAAACATTAATACTCAAAATTTATGAAAAATATTTTAATTCTATCAGTAGCCCTCGCATTATTTGCCTCTTGTGGCAACAAAACAGAAAACAAAGAAGACAAGAAAGATTCTGTTTCAACAAGTAAAGACGAAGGGAAACCAGAGAACAAAAGCGAAGAAAAAGTTGAGGCCAAAAAATTAACGATGGAGGATTTGGTAGGCACTTGGCAACAAACCGAATCTGCCCAAAACCAAGGTGTTCAAGCATCGGGCACACTTTCCATTATTTTAAATGCCAATGGTAATTTTACGCACACTGTTAGTACTGCCACCAATATGAACCCAATGGGTGTCACAATGCCATCGTTGAGCCAAAGTGGTAAATGGAGTTTGAATGATAAAACAGTAAATCTGGGAGGGATTGCCAAGTTAGAATATGACGAGGATACCAAAACCTTAGTGAATGTGGCTGAGCATGTTTCATTGGTGAGAAAATAAAATTGCATATTGCATATAATAGTAGTGCCTCAAATACGATCCTCAAATCTCATCCGCTGGCTGCGGACTGACACCTAAATCCTCAAAAATGAAAAAATTACTCATCATTCCTGCATCGTTATTGATATTTACAGCATGCGGCGATAAACCCAAACCTGTTGCCGATAGCAGTCAATCTGCAACTGTGAATGAGCAAAAAATTGTAGCAACCAATGATAGCAATCCTGCTAACAAAACTGAGAAGACTGCTCCGGCAAATAAACTAAGTATGGCCGACTTGGTAGGCACTTGGGAACAAACCCAAACACAACGAAATGGAGCAGACCTTGTGTCGGCTACCATCACGGTGCAGTTAATGAAAAGTGGGGATTTTATTGCCACTGCAACTACCACAAGTAATATGGGGACGCAAAAATCGCCTGAACAAAAAGGCAAATGGACCTTATATGCAAATACTGTGAGTCTGAGCGGTGTGCGAAATTTGATTTATGAGGAGAAATCCAAGCTTTTGGTGGATGATATTAATAAAGTTGCCTTGGCGAGGAAATAATTTTTTCGGAATTGGTGAATGAAACATAATGAATTGAAGCTTTGTAGGACGAACCCGTAATCGGAGACAATAATACGATTCGCCACCGCCAAGTATCGTTCATCGAAAACCCGGTTCGCCGTTTCGACAATAGCGTTATCATATCTTTTCCTTGCCTATATTTGCGGCAAAATGCAGACAGCTATAGCACCCATTCGTATGGTCGATTTAATTGGCCAATACCAAAAGATAAAGCCCGAAATAGACCAGGCTTTGCTCGACATTATGGAACGTGCGGCTTTCATTAATGGTCCCGAAGTGAAACAATTTCAGGCTAACCTTGAAAATTATTTGCACGTTAAACATGTTGTTCCCTGTGCAAATGGTACAGATGCGTTGCAAGTATGTATGATGGCTTTGGGTTTAAAACCAGGAGACGAAGTGATCACTGCATGCTTTACTTATGTAGCTACTGCCGAGGTAATAGCTTTGCTAGGACTGAAACCCATTTTGGTGGACGTGGATCCGATAACTTTTAATATCGACCCTGCAAAAATTGAAGCAGCTATCACTCCAAAAACAAAAGCTATTGTTCCTATACATTTATTTGGACAATGTGCCGATATGGAAGCCATTATCAACATCGCTAAAAAACACAACTTATATATTATAGAAGATACGGCCCAGGCCATCGGTTCCGATTATACATTTACTGACGGTAACAAAAGCAAGGCAGGAACGATGGGCAATATGGGGGCTACTTCATTTTTCCCTTCTAAAAACTTAGGGTGCTTCGGCGATGGTGGTGCTATATTTACCAATGATGATGAGCTTGCTGCAAAAGCCCGAATGATATGTAATCATGGGCAGAGCAGATTATATTATCACGACGAGATAGGGGTGAATTCCAGACTCGACACCATGCAAGCGGCTATTTTAGATATAAAATTAAAACATTTAGATGACTATAATACTTCACGCAGAAATGCTGCTGACTATTATGATAAAGCTTTTGCCAACCATCCAAATATAAAAACCCCTCACAGAGCCTCCAAGAGTACGCATGTTTTCCATCAATATACTTTACAGCTTTGTGGCGTTGATCGCAATGCATTGAAAAGTTATTTGGAAGAAAATCAAATTCCCGCTATGATATATTACCCTGTGCCTTTGAACCAACAAAAAGCATATATACAAGAAGGTAGTTTTCCTGTTACTGAGCAACTATGTAATTGTGTTTTATCATTGCCTATACATAGTGAATTGAGTGAAGAACAATTATCATATATAACAAATACATTACTAAATTACAAATTCTAATCCTTCGATATCCACCGCGGCGGATAGGATGACAGTTGTCAGTCTGAGTCTATCGAAGACAACATTTCGACAATCTCAATGTGACAAACAAAATATAAAATATAAATATAAAAATGAAAATTGCTGTAGTAGGAACCGGATATGTAGGCCTTGTAACAGGTGCCTGTTTTGCCGAAGTAGGTATTGATGTAGTATGCATAGACATTGATACAAACAAAATTGAAAACTTAAAAAAGGGTATATTGCCTATATACGAACCTGGACTTGAGGAAATGGTGGAACGCAATGTGGCCAAAAACCGTTTGCATTTTAGCACCAACCTTCCCGAGAGTATACAAGGTGCCGATTGTGCATTTATTGCTGTAGGAACTCCTCCTGGCGAAGACGGTAGTGCAGACCTAAAATATGTATTAGGCGTAGCTGCTGAGATTGGTAGAAACATGAACCATTATATGGTAGTAGTTACCAAAAGTACAGTGCCAGTTACCACAGGCCAAAAAGTAAAAGCAGCAGTTGCTGCAGAATTGGAAAAACGCAATTCGGATTTAACTTTTGATGTGGCTAGTAATCCTGAGTTTTTGAAAGAAGGTGCGGCTATTGAAGATTTCCTGAAACCAGATAGAATAGTGGTGGGTGTGGAAAGTGGCAAGGCCGAAGAGACGATGAAAAAGCTATATAAACCTTTCACAGTAAATGGACACCCCATTTTTGTAATGGATATACCCAGTGCCGAGATGACGAAGTATGCCGCCAATAGTATGCTTGCTACAAAAATTAGTTTTATGAATGATATCGCAAACCTATGCGAAATTGTTGGTGCTGACGTGAATATGGTTCGTAAGGGAATTGGTAGTGATACGCGTATCGGAAATAAATTTATATATCCAGGAATTGGATATGGTGGATCTTGTTTCCCAAAAGATGTAAAAGCATTGATAAAAACTGCACAAGATAATAATTATAGTTTACAAGTTTTGAAAGCTGTAGAAGCAGTGAATGAAAAACAAAAATCTATATTATTTGACAAAGTAATGAAACATTATAATAACCATATTTCAGGTTTGAAACTTGCCGTTTGGGGATTATCATTCAAACCAAAAACTGATGATATGCGTGAAGCACCTTCAGTGGTTATTATAGAGAAATTATTAGAACAAGGAGCTGCTGTAACAGCCTACGACCCTGTAGCAGCAGAGGAATGCAAGAAACATCATTTAGGCGACAGAATTACTTATGAAGATGATCCTTATAAAGCACTCGAAGGTGCAGATGCATTATTGATTATAACAGAATGGCCCGAGTTTAGAAATCCTGATATGGATATGATAGAGTCGAAAATGAAATCCAAGGTAATTTTTGATGGAAGAAACATATATGATAGTGCTGAAATGAAAGCAGCAGGTTATAATTATTATTGTATCGGTATTCAATAAATATATATGGAGCAAGTCCACATCGAAGGCCGCACTTTTGAATTATTTATACGATACGAAAGTATAAAAGACAGAGTGATGGAAATAGCGAAAGAAATTAGCTATAAATTCGAACATCTTGATCCCGTGTTCCTTCCTATACTCAATGGCTCTTTTATGTTCACTGCCGATTTGCTCAAAAATGTCAATATTAAAAGCTCCGTTCAATTTATTAAAGTGGCTTCATACCAAGGTGATAGCAGTAGCGGACAAGTAAAAAGCTTGTTGGGATTAAGTGATAATTTGGCAGGCAAACATATTATCATACTCGAAGATATTATAGACACGGGTCTCACCATGAAATATTTGCTAGAGGAATTAAACAAACAAAATCCTGCAAGTATTTTTGTGGTAACGCTATTATATAAAAAAGAAAGTTTGCAATACCCCATCATTCCCGATATAGCTTGCTTCGACATTACTCAAGAATTTGTAGTGGGTTATGGTTTGGACTATGATGGTTATGGAAGGAATTTGAGACATATATATAAGGAGAAAGGGGTAAGGGATAAGGAGTAAGGAACTGACGTCGCCTTTCGTCCCGATAATTATCGTGAATGCTCAAGGTGTCATCCGCCGTATGGCCCTTATCCCTTACTCCTTGCCCCTAAAAATGAAAAAATGAAAAAAATAAAACAGTATATAATGCCAGAAAAACAGTTGCAGTATGGCACTGACCACTGACACTGTTTACTGACTACTAAAAAAATTATGAAAGGAATTATACTAGCAGGAGGAAGCGGCACACGCTTGCACCCACTTACATTGGCCATGAGCAAACAGTTGATGCCGGTATATGATAAGCCGATGATATACTATCCTTTGAGTGTGTTGATGATGGCTGGCATAAAAGATATATTAATTATTTCGACGCCACACGATTTGCCACATTTCAAAAAACTTTTGGGTGATGGTGCGAATTTGGGTTGCAATTTCGAATATGCCGAGCAAGCCATTCCAAACGGACTTGCACAAGCATTTGTAATAGGTGAAAAATTTATTGGTAATGATTCTGTTGCATTGGTATTGGGCGATAATATATTTTATGGAACGGGTATAGAAGGCTTATTAAAAAGTTGTAATAATCCCGATGGTGGTGTGGTGTTTGCGTACCATGTGAGCGATCCCGAACGCTATGGTGTAGTTGAGTTTGACAAAGATAACAATGCGATTTCTATCGAAGAAAAACCTGCACAACCCAAATCAAATTATGCAGTTCCGGGTCTATACTTTTATGATAATAAGGTGGTGCAAATTTCAAAAGATTTGAAACCATCTCCACGTGGAGAATACGAAATTACCGATGTAAATAAAGAATATTTAAAGCAAGGAAAATTAAAAGTAGGTATATTAAGTCGTGGCACTGCTTGGTTGGATACAGGAACTTTTGCCAGCCTCATGCAGGCAGGACAATATGTGCAAGTAATAGAAGAAAGACAAGGTTTGAAAATTGGATGTATTGAGGAAGTTGCTTGGCGTATGGGCTTTATCGATGATGAGCAACTAAAGGCTGCTGCAGCACCTTTAGTAAAAAGTGGATATGGAAGCTATTTATTAGGCTTGCTCAAATAATTATATATTATGGAAAAAATTACGGTGTATCATAATCCGCGTTGCAGCAAAAGTCGTGGAGCTTGCACCGTGCTTAATGAAAATAAATTAGAATTTGAAACAGTAGAATATATAAAGAAACCTCCTACCAAAACCAAACTCAAATCCTTATTAAAAATGTTGGGAATGAAACCTATTGACCTCATTCGAAAGGATGAAGATGCATTCAAAAAATATAAAAATATAAAGCTTACGGATGAGAAGCTAATAGAGCTGATGATAGCAAATCCTATCCTAATAGAAAGACCAATTGTGGTTGTAGGAAAAAAAGCTGTTATTGCAAGACCCCCAGAATTAATTTTGGAATTATTATAATACTAATGTCATCCTGAGCACCCCGAAAGCATTCGGGACTGGGAAGGATCTGTTGGCATTGAAAAACATACCTTCGAAACCAACAGATTCTTCGTCTTGTCTTAAAAGAGCACAATCATTATGAAATTAGGAATGGCAAGACACAGAATGACGAAAGAACACAAAAAAAGCCACAGGTTAAGTGGCTTCTACAAAAAATATTATACTAAAGTTTATTATAGTTCGTCGGCATTATAGAAGTAATCATCGTCCGACGGGTAATCGGGCCACACTTCTTCCATACTTTCAAAAGGTTCCCCATCATCTTCCAGTTCTTGCAAATTTTCAATTGCTTCCAATGGTGCTCCGCTGCGAATGGCGTAGTCAATTAATTCGTCTTTTGTTGCTGGCCATGGTGCGTCGTCCAGATATGATGCTAACTCGAGTGTCCAATACATAGTCTTTTGTCTCCTTCTTAAATTTCCCGCGAAATTATCTTTTTTTTTGAAATTACAAGCAACAAAAAAAAATCTTTTTTAAAATAGATTTTAAAAGCTGTATGTCAGGCAAATAGAATAATAACATGGGGTGTGGAGAGTATTTATCGGGAGGTTTGGGGTGGGAATTTATTTTATGGGGGTTTGGGTCGACTGAAAAAATGTCGGATTAATCCGATTTTTTTTCATAATAAGTCAAAAAGGACATCCCTACAGGAGTGGCACAATAGGGACTATTTTATTTACCAAAAGGCCACTCCGCTGGGGTTTTTATAAAGATATTCTAGTTCCATAGGAACGAACTTTTGGTAAAAAGACTATACTCTGCCCTCGCAAGTTTAGCGAAGCGTAACTTGTGAGTTTTATATTGTGAGTCTCTGACTCACGAAGAGTATGCTAAGATATCATATTTATTCAATTA
>JAWXAU010000153.1 GCA_034439655.1 Bacteroidota bacterium
TAATTATTAGAATCGAATTATGAAAGAGGTCTAATATATAAGTCGTAATTTACAACCTAGAGTTTGTGAAATATTAATAGATTATGTCTAATTTTTGTAGCGTACAAATTAATTAAAATAAATATCATGAAAGTAAAAAAACTATTACAACCAACCCGCCTGTTTAGTAATGTACCCGAGCCGTCCGCGATAGCCCCGCCGAGGCGGGGGGATGCAATCGGCTTGCGAGAGGGAAAGGGTTTGCAACCCACAAATACATATTAAATATTGTATGAAATAAGATATCGAAATGGTTATAAACCACAAACCTTATGCGAGCCGATTGCAAATCGGCTCGGGTGGAGGATAAAAGCTTTCTGTTAACTATTTGTATATTTTAGTTGACGCGTATGAGATAAATGTCGGGACGGCTCGCGTGAAAATACTCGTCTCCAATTGGGCAGATTCTTAGCCCGAAGCGGTTCGCCGCGGCAAACAGAATGACGTAAAAACTTACGCATTTTTTTCAGGGCAACCAAACAATATGATGAAGTTAATGCATCCTTGCACATTGATACTGGCACTTTACTCAGTTCTATATAAGTGGCTCCTTGCAATCCCCATTTATTAGGCACTGGATATATAATAGTATTGTCGAATGAGCAGAAAACACTCTGATCAATAGCAGACAATTTCACACATAAGCGTTTTTTCTTTATATCGAGCGAAGCAAATATTTTCTTGTTCACCCTGAAAGAAGTTATTTCAAAATGCGGCTGCTCTACTGCACCTTCAAAGGATAAGGCAAATTCGGTGATTGCTTTAATACTTATCATATATATTATTTTTTAACTATTCTTTCTGTACCGATTTTTATATCACCTTTATAAAAATTGATAAAATATAAACCACTGTTCAAGGTACTTAAATCGAGCTCAAATGTGTTTGATATAATATATTGAGTCATCACAACTTGCCCCAACAATCCCATTATTTCTACTTTGGTTGGCTTTGCATTATTTAATTTTACTATAATAATTCCATCACTTGGATTGGGAACCATTGAAACTTCTAATGGTGTATAATATTCTTTTTCTAAAATACCCACTATAGCTTTCCAAGTATTATATTTTTTCTGCAATTCATCTATAGGTTCAGTGCCTGTTTTAGTTCCTGCAATATTCAAATCTATATATATATTGTTTGCAGAATCGGTAGGTTTGGCCATCCTAAGAAATGCTGACAAAGAACTGGTGCCATTGGGTTTGCAGCGTGTATCTGCACCTACTACATTGGCTCCTTGCAATGCGGCCATCAATTTATCAGCTAAAGTTCCCTTGGTGTTTTTAAATCTGTTCTCCATCGAATCTAAAATCTGCTGACCCAATAAAATATTTCCTTGAATAGAATAATTGGCACCCAAATTATGGTTCTTATAATTATTACATTGCGAGCCAGTAAAAGCTGCACTTCGGGGATGTCCGCTATTATAATCTACAATACCATACTGACGAATACTGGAATCAAAATCGGTATCATTTTCTTCAAGCCATTTAATAATTGCTTGCGGACTAAAACCTGCCACCATTTTGGCATGGGCATTTGCTTGGTTGCTGGGGTTATAATAAGCCTGTGTATGGATAGCACCTTTGCCAGGAATAAGGTCACTTATAATCTTTGCTCCTGGTGTGCCAGGCCAAATAATACTATCGCCACAAGTAGCACCAGCACTACCTATTTCGCCTGTTAAGGAATCAATAGCTACAATAGAAAATGTATGCTGCGATTTACCAATAAAAGGAAAAATTAATATAATAGATAAGATATATTTTTTCATGATTCAATATTATTTGACTAGCAAATATAATTGAAAATATTTTAATCAAAAATTACAAAGGCAGTAAATATAAACCAGCCTTAGTTCTGATAGCCCCGCAAGATTACGGGGGAACCATTGAGAGTCTCAGTAAATCATTCTTGTGCATGGACATTCAATCAAATCCAGATAACTATCGGGACATTAAATCAAAAATCATCCAATCATTAAATAAAAAAGGGGGTTCTGCCATCTTCAAAAAACAGTCCCCCTCCTTTATACTATCCCGTCTCGCATTTAATTGCGAGAGGGCTAGCTACTACTAGTTGGAATAGTCAATTTAATTAGGCACCTCCGCCATTCGGTCGATTCTTTTTAAAATCGGATAGCTGATGCGGCATTTTGGAAAGCGATTTTACAGGAACTTTATTAAGCAATAATTTTCTGCTCAATTCCAAATTCACCCGACTTTGTGAACTAATATAATCATTCAGATCTTTTATAGTTTCACTAAACCTAGATGATAAATCATACAGTGACCCAAGAATTTTCCCTTTTTCTTTCTCATTCTTTGCTTCTATAAACGAGTTGATGGTCTTTTCTAATTTAACCGAACTCGATTTAAGATTATATGAAACCAGATAGGTATAGTTCGTGAGGCGATTGTTCTGATCACTCACCATTTCATTACTTTGGATAATCTCCTTTTCTTTGAGTTTAATTACAGTGATATCAGTAATGTGCACAAAGAACCCTTTTACAATTCCGCTTATTTTATCCGCTGTGTAAGTGGTGATGGAATGATTAATATCGCCTAAGGGAGATATCGTTTCTTGCTCAAAAATCTGCGTTTTCCCCTTTAATACTTCTTTTAAATAGTGATGGTTTTTATCATATAATATGCCAAGCAACTCCTGCATAGTTATATTATCTATGATACCAGAATTTGATTTTCCATACCACTTTAAATAAGCACTATTGGCATACCGACATATTTCGTCTCGATCCCAATAGGCAATCATGGCACTAATCTGGTCGGCTACAAGCAAGCCAAGTTCTGTCTGTTTTCCTTGTGGAAAGTTGTCTTCAAAAAAATCTCCGTTCTTCTTCTGACCATTTTTTAAGTTTTTCATTTTTATAAATTGGTTTATAATAAGCCGTCTGCTTCTCGCTGATATATATTAATGCTTTATCGGTAGTGTTTATACAGGCATCAATACTTTCTCAGTTCAAAACATGTTATATACTTTACGTGTAAATAACAATGCAAAAGTAGCCCTGTCCATATCCATCAAATAATGATGTGCGTCATGTGTTTGGTATTATTGTCGTCATGTGGAGCAAGGAGTAAGGGATAAGGAGCTGACGCCGTCCGACGCGGCGGAACACTTACGCCCTATCCCTTATTCCTTAATGATTACCCTATCGCAACTTCTTTCCAGCTTCACTACTACCAATTAATATATTCAGTCTTTTAATTTGTGTAGCCTCTTGCTTTGCATCCATCACCCAATGGGTAATTGTTTTTTTATATCCGGGTGCTTGAGCGTTAAAAAATGTCCAAGCTTTTTTATTGGCACTAAATTGTATTGCGAATTCTTTGCTAAATGATACTGCCTCCTTTTCGTAACTATATATTTTTGACTTATGCTCTTTCCGTTTTTCAAAAGCTGCAAGTCCTTCTGGTTTCATTAAACCTTTTGCACTGAGCTGTTCTACTTTTTCAATATTGATGGCACTCCATATACTTGTGGATCTACGTGGTGTAAAACGAATAGTATAACTCTCTTCATTATATGACCTGCAAATGCCATCAATCCAACCAAAGCACAGAGCCTCATCAACCGATTGCGGCCATGTAATACTAGGCTTATTGCAGCCCACTTTATAAAAACCGACCAATAGCTCCTTTTCTTTCAAATGATTTTGTTAGAACCATTTTCTCAAATCTGATTGTTTGGCAAAAAATGTGGGGGTCATATAGTAGCAAGTATAAAGTAGAAAGATGATATAGAGAATAAAAACCTTATTCTAGAATTAGGAATATTAAAAATATTTTACCTAATATTGCCTAAAACTAATATTCTGATGTTTCGTAAATTTCTGCTCTTAATTACTATAATAAGTATTCAACAAATACAAGCTCAAATACATATTGGCCCTGGGCAAACATACAATAATATACAAGCTGCTTCTGTAGTTGTAAAGCCAGGTGATACGGTATTTGTGCATGCGGGCTCGTACACAGGCTACCAAGGAATTATTGGTTTGAAAGGCACTGCTGCAAAACCTATTGTGATTATGCGTTATAAAAATGATTTGCATGATATCAGTGGTTGCTGGCAGTTTCAGGCTTGCGAACATTTAACTTTTCGTTACCTTAACTTTAAAGCAAACAGCACAGCCACAGGGCGACTCATCAATATGGATAATAATGGTAGTTGTACAACACAAGCAAAATATATAATTTTTGATAGCTGCTATTTTTCTAATGTAACGGATGCAAATTCTATCACTGCTTTCAAGTTTGGCGGAGTCGATTTTTTTGAAGTAACCAATTGCGTTTTCAAAGATATTCCAAATTGTAATGCGTTCGATTTTAATGTATGCCACCATGGATTAATTAAAGGAAATTATTTGGAAAATTGTCAAAGTGCGGGGCATATAAAAGGGGGTGCATCCGATATTACGATGGAGCGAAATACCTTTATCAATGCTTCTTCTGGCAACTGGGTAGTGTTTGAATTTGGGGGCGATACAGGTCCGCAATTCTATTGCCCGAATGATACCTTTGAAGTGCGAAACTTGCGTTTTTATTCTAATCTTATAGTTGGCTGTGGGCGTGGATTTGCTTTATCATCGGCTAGAGATTGCGATGTAATTAATAATACATTTTACAATTGCAGCGGCACTACTTTCCGACTTTTAAATACCAGTAATTTGTATCCCAAATTATATAATAATAGGGTGGAGAATAATATATTTGCTTTTGGCACTACCGCCTATATGAATGCAAGTGCCCAGCAAGCAGGCTCTACCTATTTCAGCAATAATATATATTATAGCTTGGTGAATGCAAATTTCACTGGTCCCTATTGGGATACGCCCGAAGCAGATTTGGTGAAAGAATCCAGTATGAGAGTATATGGAAATGATACTTTTATGTTTGTAGATACTGCCAAAAAAGATTTCCATTTGGCAATGGGAAGTCCTGCTATCGCTGCGGGGAAGCAGGTAGCGGAACCAAGTGTAGATGTGTTTGGATATGTATATAAAAACCAAAGAAGTATTGGTGCAGCAGAGTATAATTCTACTTCCAATATTTTAGTTCCGCAACAAAATGAAAAGTATTATATATATCCCAATCCAACAAATACAGGAAGTATAATTTTACAAAGCAATGAAACCACTTATACTCATTTAAAAGCTATACAAATATTTTCGGCAACTGGCGAATTGGTATATTCTCAATCATCATTTCAAATGCTTGTAAGTATTGACACCAAAAGATTCTCGAAAGGGTTATATATAGTTCGCATTGCAGAGAATGACTTTATATCGACACAGAAATTGATTGTAGAGTAACTAAGAAAAGTCCCTTTAAGGAGACGGCATCTCGGCAACAAAAAGACACAAGTATACTGAAAGTCCCTTTAGGGCCGATTTGTTGGTCAAAAAGTCGCATCTGAAAAAAGACCTAAGGCCCTTTAGGGACGGCATATCGGTCACCAAAACAATCCTATCATAATACTCGAAGTCGCTTTAGGGACGATATGTCGGTTATATCAGTTCCTTAAAGATAAACCGTTCATCATAATCTACTTCAAACTCGTTTAGAAAATCTATATACTCTTCTCTAAAAGTTCTTTTTTGATGATGGGTTTTCTGATTCTCGATATATATTATACCAATTCTTAAACTAAAATAGATCTCCCGTTGTGGCGGATTTGATTTGTAGAATGGTAATGCCGAACTACATCCCGAAAGCATTCGGGATTAGTCCCTTTCTTTTGCACTATTATATATTGAGTTTCGGTATTAAACTTATTAGGCAAATTATAAATCACCCCAATGCCACTTAAACTCCACAATACAGTTGTGTTAAAATAATCAGTAATATTACTAGAAGCGTATGCTGTATACTCTTCCCCTCTAATCATCCACCACTTCTGGGATAAGCTTCATACCGAGCTCTTGCTCTTTAATAATAATTAGTGAAAATACCAATCATTATATACATACTGAGTTTTTCTTTTTGCAAAATAAAACACTTTAGTTTTAGTGGTACTTCCACAAATTGATATTTCAATGTATAAGTAAACGTAGTATCATATCCTGTTAATAGATTCAATGAACTTGAGAAAGCGAGATTGCTAAGGTATTCAGCCCTGCTTGAATAAAGCAAACCTACATCAATACAAAGATCCTTTCTAATCTGTTTTGACAAATTTAATCCTGTTGCATAGCTATATGCACCTTAATATGTTCTCGCGGCATAATCAGCAGAATAAAAATACCTCAATTGAAATTTGACATTACTGTTAATTTTCTTCTGAGCAAACAGATTGAATGAAGAAGAAGTAATTAGAAGTATGAGTAGTTTTTTTATTATTACACTATTAAAGATGTTTCTCCCGAAGGCTTTCGGAACCTACAGGACAAAACACGGCAGACAATATTTTACTCCACCACTACCCTACTCACTTGCCCGCCAACACTCAATATATAAACACCCTTTGCAAGGGCTGATAGAGGCACACTCATCGCCGTTTCATCTGTATTAGTTTGATACACTTTGTTACCTAGGATATCAAACATTATAATACTTTCTTTGCCTATTTGCATACCTGATAAATATAATATATCTTTTGCAGGATTGGGATAAGCTACAATAGAATATTTTGCAATTTCTTGAGTGACACCCAATACTACTACAGTATTATAAATAACTTGCACAACAGAAGAATCATTGGGATTATTTACATCATAAAACACATAAGCGATATGATTAATTCCTCGAACATGTACTTTATTATCGAACAAATAATGGGCTAAAAAACTACTGTCGTTCGAGCCTTTTGCTATTGCAGCATGAAAAGTGGATTCAAAAGTAGAAACATCATAACATTGACCTGCAAAACATATAGTATGCTGTACATTACTTTGCAATTGTTCATATTCAATTTTGCGGGCTCCCACTTCAATGAGGCCCAATCCTACATTCTCAACTATTATAGCAAGGTCTAAAGATTCAGCACCCACCCAACCGCCATTATCTGTTGATTGTATAATAACAGTATCGGTAATAATTTGACCTGTTGCAAGGTTCCTTAGTTTTAAACTTTGTGCATTCGTGCTCATCAGAAAACACACAAAACTAGGTAGTATAAAAACTCTTTTGAACAACATAAACTTAGTCGGCTAGAACAACTTTATGGGTTGAAACACCCATTTCTGACTTCACTTTAACAAAATATATGCCCTTAGAATTACCCGACAAATCTATTGAATTTTGTTGAGAAAATATTTTATTGCTATTATATATAGTTCTGCCTTGCATATCCATTACTTCAACAGTATAATTTTCTGCATCCATACTGTTAATATATATAATACCTTTACTTGGATTTGGAAATACATTGATTTGCGTCTTATTATCTATTTCGGCTACTCCAGTGTTAAATGATTTTCCATAGAAATCGCTTCGAATAGCGGTGCTCACATTACCAAACAATGACTGCTTACCCGAAAATTTCTTTTGATCGGAAATATACATCGTAAGTTTGCAATGGGTGGGATTGCATCCAATATTTCTATACTTTGTAGGCATTGTATATTTATAAGTACGACTTACTGTTATTCCTTGTTTGGTATTCAATATTATATCGCCTTCAAAACCATTTATATTGTCCCTAAATACATTGGTATGGTTGAACTTGGCATTAAAACCATTATATAGTTTATAAAACTCAGGATCATACTGCATAGAAATAATTGAATCTTCTGTGATGGCTATTTGCAAATAATTGGTATCTGTATTCGCATCGGCAGTATAATACACTTCTGTTTTTACGGTAAGCTCACGGGTAGTTGGATCGTAAGTAGGCAACATATATAAATTAACAGGCGAAACTTCATCCACCAATTTATCAGCTTCGGGTTGCACTTGATTATTATTAGGGCCAAAGATAAATGTAGAACCATAAGGAACACCACGATCGAGACGGTTCACCATCATATTCAAATAGAAAGGCCAATGCAATTTGGTTGGTTCATATATAGTATCGCCATACCAAGTGCGAAAATCTTGAGCCAATTGACCCGCCTGTGGCGTAGCATCGGGGCCAAAATGATATTCGATAAGCATGCCTCTACCTGGGTGTGATTCAATAACAGTATCACACTTTTTGGCAATGCCGGGACAACTGCCGCAAACTTGTCCCGTTCCTTTTTCTATCAAGAAATTTTTATTTTGAGGAGTATGGGAAACTTGTGCTTGCAAACTGCTTAAAGAAACAAGGCAAAGCAAGCAAGCTAAGGAACTGTAAATATATTTCATGTGTTTTTGAGTTTTAAGGTTTCAAAAATAGGAAAGAAATTTGAATATAGCGTCATTGCGAGGAACGAAGCAATCCCGTTAACATTGGACGAGATTGCCGCGGCCGTGCCTGCCTCGCAAACCCAGTTCTCCCGATAGCTTATCAGGAGCTCGGCAATGACGGCCTACACATCAATGTTAAAAACCAATTGGAAACTTTTATAAAAAACTTAGACTATAATACCTCAACTTTGCGGGTCAAAATCAAATGGCCAAAGAATTTAATAATTCCATCATTATCAAGAACGCTCGGGTTCACAACCTTAAGAACCTGAGTGTGGAGTTCAAACGCAATAAACTCACCGTGGTTACTGGTGTTTCGGGCTCAGGCAAATCAACTTTGGTATTCGATACTTTATATGCCGAAGGTCAACGACGCTACGTAGAAAGTTTATCGTCGTATGCCCGGCAGTTTATGGGCCGCATGAACAAACCCGATGTGGATTATATAAAAGGTATTAGTCCAGCCGTAGCCATTGAGCAAAAAGTAAATACCCGGAATCCGCGTTCCACAGTTGCTACCAGTACTGAAATATATGATTATCTAAAATTATTATTTGCTCGTGTAGGACATACTTTTTCCCCGGTCTCCAAAAAAGAAGTTAAGATGCACACCATCGATGATGCGATGTTGCAGATTAATGAGATGGACGACGGCCGTAAAGTATACTTATTGGTGGAAATAAAAGCAAGCGAACGTGGATTGCAAAAAGAGTTGGAAGTGCTGCTGCAAAAAGGATTTACTAGAATAATATTGAACGAAGATATATATAATATTGAAGAAACAATTGCCGATTTTAAAGCGTTTGATAAAAAAGTTGGCAAACAGAAACTATATCTTTTAATAGACCGTTTTGTTACTGATAAAAATGACGAAGAATTGCAAACCCGAATGGCCGATAGTATACAAACAGCATTTGCGGAAGGCCATGGTGAGTGCACACTGATGGTGACTGGCGAACAAAAAGTATTATATAGTTTCTCCAATAAATTTGAAGCTGATGGAATAACGTTTGAAACTCCGACGCCGCACTTTTTTGCATTTAATAATCCTTATGGGGCATGCAAACGCTGCGAGGGTTTTGGCAGCGTGCTTGGTATCGATGCCGACTTAGTTGTACCCAATAAAATACTGTCCGTATTCGAAGATTGTATCGCTCCTTGGCGTGGCGAAAAAATGAGTGAGTGGAAAAATCACTTCATCGCTTTATCTCGCAAAAATGATTTCCCTATTCACCGTTCATATAGCGAATTGAATCAAGCGGAATTAGATTTTTTGTGGCATGGTGGCAAAAACTGGGAAGGCATCGATGGTTTCTTTGCAGAAATAGAAAAGCAAACTTATAAAATACAATACCGCGTAATGTTAAGCCGCTACCGTGGCCGCCAAGTTTGCCCCGACTGTAAGGGCACACGTTTGCGTAAAGATACTGCTTATGTACGTTTGGTGGATGCAAAAAACTATAATAAGATAAACACAAAAAGTTTTGATCCATTCACGCAATTGCTTTCTTTGCATGAGGTATTGTTAATGTCGGTTGATAAAGCCAAAGAATTCTTTGCCAACTTTATATTAAATGATTACGAAGAAAAAGTTGCGAAACGTATATTAAAAGAAATACGAAACCGACTATTATATTTAAGTGATGTGGGACTCGGTTATTTGAGTTTAAATCGTTTGAGTAATACTTTATCGGGTGGTGAATCGCAAAGAATAAATCTTGCTACATCCCTTGGTAGTAGCCTTGTGGGAGCCATGTATATATTAGACGAGCCGAGTATTGGTTTGCACAGCCGTGATACACAAAGATTGATTATTGTGCTCAAACATTTGCGTGATTTGGGTAATACTGTTATAGTAGTTGAGCATGATGAAGAAGTGATGGAAGCTGCCGATGAGCTAGTGGATATTGGTCCTTTAGCGGGAAGTAATGGTGGTAATTTAATATTTCAAGGAACCCTGAAAGAAGCATTAAAACATAAAGAAAGTTTAACGGGTCAATACTTATCAGGCAGGGAAGAAATAGAAGTCCCAAAACGCCGCCGCAAGTGGACAAATTATATAGAAGTACAAGGTGCACGAGAGAATAATCTCAAAAACTTAAATGTAAAATTTCCATTGAATACTTTGACGATGGTAACCGGTGTTTCTGGTTCAGGAAAAACTACCTTGGTAAAAGGTGTATTATATCCTGCTTTGCAAAAAGAAATTGGTGGGTATTTTGGCGAACAAACCGGTAAATTAGATAAACTAGAAGGTAATATAAAGAATATAAAAGCAGTGGAAATGATTGACCAAAATCCGATTGGAAAATCGAGTCGGTCGAATCCGGTTACTTATATAAAAGCGTATGATGCTATTCGCGATTTGTATGCAAACCAACCCGTTTCCAAAGCCAGTGGCTTCAAGCCTTCGCACTTTAGTTTCAATGTTGAAGGTGGCCGCTGTGATACTTGCCAAGGCGAAGGTGAAACTACTATCGAAATGCAATTTATGGCCGATATAAAATTGCCCTGCGACGATTGCAAAGGCATGCGTTTCAAAAATGAAGTATTGGAAGTATTATATAATAATGTTAGCATTGGTGAACTATTAAATATAACTGTAGATGAAGCGATGCAATTATTTACGAGTGAAAAAAGTATTATAGATAAATTAAAGCCTTTGCAAGATGTGGGTTTGGGATATGTGAAACTCGGCCAAAGTGCAAGCACCTTGAGCGGCGGAGAAGCACAGCGGGTAAAGCTTGCATCATTTCTGGGCAAAGGTGGCCAAAGTGATAATCATATATTATTTATATTTGATGAACCAACTACTGGTTTGCATTTTCACGATATCAAAAAATTGTTAAATAGTTTTACGGCCTTGCTCGACAAAGGACATAGTATTATAGTGATCGAACACAGTCTTGAAATGATTAAATGTGCGGATTGGGTGATTGACCTAGGCCCCGAAGCAGGTGATATTGGTGGAAACTTAGTGTTTGAAGGCGTTCCCGAAGACTTAGCAAAATGCAAAGCCTCTTATACTGGGAAATATTTGCAGGAGAAGATATAATACCAATTCTTAACCTATAATAGTTCTCCGCCTGTGGCGGATTTGGTTTGTAGAATGGTAATGCCGAACTACATCCCGAAAGCCCCGCTTAATCCCGA
>JAWXAU010000154.1 GCA_034439655.1 Bacteroidota bacterium
CCCTTATGATACGATTGATCTTTTGCTAAATCACTTTTTTTTAGATATCCAATTCTTTTTACTAGCGGATCTAAAATAGTTACAATTGTTTTTTTTATTATTTTCTTCATAATTATTCTATTGACCAATTAAACTTCGGTTTAATAAAACCGGGCTCCTTCCCCATCCAAGATCCTAATTTTCTTTGTCCTTCTTGCACAGAGAAAATCATAATATCTTTTTCAATATAAGCAGCTTCTTTTGAATTTCTTATAATATACAAAGCTAAATAATATGTCCCTACGTTGAGGAATCCTTCTGGAAAAGTACACTTAATTTTATTCATTCCATTTCGCAATTTTAACCCACTATTAGCATGAGTAAAAGTAAACAATGCTTCTCCATATTCATTATTTAAAACATAGGTTAAATGCAGCGTTTCTTCATCATTAAAAACGGTTAAAATGGTGTTCAATTCTATTTCCTGAAATTCATTTAATGGATCGTCTGAAGTTTTCCCTATGGGATTAACACTTATTTCATGAATCCTAAAATCCTTTTGCTGGTGTGCTTCACTAAAAGTAACTTTATTTAGGGTTCCAGAATCACCATTCAGATAAGTTCCTATGGCTGTTTCGGTACTAGAATTAATTTTAACTTTTCCGTTTTCCAACACTATAGCACTGGTGCACAAACTTTTAACTGCTGCCATATTATGGCTCACAAACAATACTGTTCTACCTTGCCCCTTGCTTACCTCACCCATTTTGCCCAAACATTTCTTTTGAAACTCAGCATCGCCCACGGCCAATACTTCATCTACAATCATAATCTCCGATTCTAAATGTGCAGCAACCGCAAATGCCAATCGAACATACATACCACTACTATATCTTTTTACAGGTGTATCTATATATCGTTCTACCCCGCTAAAAGCAATAATCTCATCCAATTTTCTGGATATCTCTTTCTTTCGCATGCCTAAGATAGCCCCATTCAAAAATATATTTTCACGCCCCGTAAGTTCTGGGTGAAATCCTGTTCCTACTTCTAATAATGATGCAACTCTTCCTTTTATTTTTATACTGCCGGTAGTAGGCGAAGTTACGCGGCTCAATAGTTTTAATAAAGTGCTTTTACCAGCACCATTTCTTCCTATAATACCAACAGCATCACCTTGTGCTATTTCAAAATTGATATCTCTTAAACTATATACAATATTGCTGTCTCCTTTACTAGCCCTATCATTGGTTTCACCAATTTTGAGAAAAGGGTCTTCCTTGCCTCGCACTTTCATCGACCACCATCTATGTAAATCGTGGCTTATGGTGCCCGTGCCTATTTCGCCCAGTCGGTATATTTTGGAAAGATTCTCTACTATGATTGCTGTGTGCGACATGTATTATTATAATTTGGGCGTGCAGTTTTTCGGGAATACTTAGATAGTATCTACAAATGATTTTTCTGTTTTGTTAAAAATGATCACACCCATTGCTAAAAATATTATTGTTAGCACGGCTGTGTAAACAAAGCCATGCAAGGTGAATTCGCCAATCCCTAAAAATGCATATCTAAATCCTTCTATTATATTGGTCATGGGGTTAAGTTCTATTATATAACGATATTTTTCAGGGATTTTTGAAAGCGGATAAATTACAGTAGTGCCATACATTAATAACTGCACCCCGAATGTAATTAGAAATGCGAGGTCACGATATTTGGTGGTCATTGCTGTAATAATTAAACCCAAGCCCAAGCCCAATAAAGCCATCATTAAGGTTAATATTGGGAATAACAATATGGCCCATGTAATATGAAAATGCGAACCCTTCACAAAATAAAAATAACACATCATCAGTAACATCAAACTCATTTGCACTCCAAATCGGACAAGGTTACTGGTAACAATACTTAATGGCATAATGAGCCGTGGGAAGTAAACTTTCCCGAAGATATTGGCATTGTCTTTAAAAACTGTGGAAGTCTTTGTGAGGCAATCTGCAAAGTAATTCCAGGCAGTAATACCTACTATATAGAATAGCGGAGCTGGAATATCGCTCGGAGCTAAACCGGCAAGGTTGCCAAATATAAAAGTAAAAACTATGGTAGTAAAGAAGGGTTGTATAAAGAACCATAATGGCCCTAAAACAGTTTGCTTATAAAAAGAAACAAAATCGCGTTTCACCAATAATAATAATAGGTCTCTGTACCTCCAAACAGCCTTTAGGTTTAATTTAAATATTGAATTTTGCGGTTCAATAACTAGATCCCATTTCTCTTCTTCCTGTTGATTCACAATTATATTAATATTAATTTATAGCGGTTTATCCTAATAGAACTTAAAGTATATAAGCCTATATCAACCTCATTTATTTGGGCTGCAAAACTACTCTCTATTCCTTAATCAATCAAATATAATTGGTACGAGCAGATTACTATGCTGTATCTCCTTGCACCAAAATCCTATAGCATAAAAGGCATTTATACCGAAACTCAATATATAATAGTCCAAAAGAAAGGGGAACTAATTCCCCCGCATCCCGATAATTATCGGGATTAAGCGGGGCTTTCGGGATGTAGTTCGGCATTACCATTCTACAAACCTAAAATAGTCTTTAGACTATTTTAGGTTAAGAATTGGTATTACTTTAATTTAAATTTGTATTTCCGGATATTTTCCTAAAATTTAGCCGAACAAAAATGCCATTCACAAGTTATTTGCACAGAAAACTGCACTTACTACTAACTTGCAAATTGTAATGTTCGACTTTTAAGGTAATGCTCTGTGACATTATAGTACTATTATTCAATGCTATATAGTTTTAACTAAAGTGTCACTGAGTGGATAAAGAGGTGTAAGAATTTCAAAATGATTGACAAAATAGTTTTTTCGATATGCCGCAACTTTGTATTCAATAATCAACACCCTACTACCATGAAACACTTTTTACGCATCTCACTCACTCTAATCGCTCTCATCTTCACATTCACTTATGCATCAATGGCTGCTGGTAAAGACCCATTGAACTTTATGGTGAAATGCAATCTGAAGTTATCTAAACAATTCGCCAAAACAGAACGCAAACCATTGCTACTATATATACATTCAACCAAATGTATCAGCAGTCGTACTTTTACCCGCCAAATTGTGGGCAAGCCTGAATTTGCAAAGTGGGCACAAAGTAATTTCATTTGCATGGAAGCTAATGTGACCACAAAAAAGGGAAAAGAAATTGCCAAAAAATATGGTGTACTAAAAATACCATCCATTATTATGCTAAGCTTCGATACAGATTTAGAATATGCTGTAGAAATGAAACTCGATTCTGAATCATTATATACACAGTTTCGTTCATTCCTTACGGCCAATAGCTTAAAGAGCCAAATAGAATTGATGCGTGAAACCAATGGATTAAGCTATCGCCAAGCATCAGTTGCAATAGCCAAATCGTACGCCGCATCCGATTATAAAAAGAATCCTATTGGCGTAGCCGAGATGATGGCTTCGGGCAGAACCCTTCGCATACATAAATTAAACGACCTATACGAAGCCTATATTTC
>JAWXAU010000155.1 GCA_034439655.1 Bacteroidota bacterium
GACCACTAGCCGCAATGCCGAAAAAGAATTATTTTTTCAAATCAACTAATTCCCACATCTTTGCATCACAATAATATATATAATATGTTTGAGAATTACAACTACACTGTAGCCGATAGATTTATCCGCTATGCAAAAATTGATACCCAAAGTGACCCATTGTCTACTACTTTTCCATCAACAGAAAAGCAAAAAGATTTGCTCAGAATTTTGGCAGAAGAACTAAAGCAAATTGGCTTGGCCGATGCACACATGGATGAGTGGGGTTATGTATATGCTACCTTGCCCAGCAATACTGATAAAAAAGTCCCTACTATATGTTTTTGTTCGCATGCTGATACTGCTCCCGATTGCAGCGGAACCAATGTGAATCCGCAAGTACATAATAATTATCAAGGTGGAGATATCATATATATTAATAATCCGGATTTGATTTTAAAAACAATTGAGAGTCCGCACTTATTAGATAAAATCGGTCATGATATTATAACAACAGATGGTACTACATTATTAGGTAGTGATGACAAATCGGGTGTTGCATGTATTATGGATGCGATACATTTTTTAATTAACAATCCACAAGTAAAACATGGCACTATTAAAGTATTATTCACCCCCGACGAAGAAGTAGGACGTGGCGTTGAGCATGTGGATGTTCCCAAAGTTGGGGCTGAGTTTTGTTATACCCTAGATAGCGGTGATGCAGGTTGGTTTGAAGATGAAACCTTTAGTGCCGATGGTGCCAAAGTTATTATACAGGGCATTAGTATACATCCAGGTTATGCCAAAGATAAAATGGTGAATGCAATGCGTGTGGCAGGCCATCTCATCGCACGTTTGCCATTGAATAGACTCTCTCCCGAAAGTACCGATAACAAAGAAGGTTTTGTACATTTGGTTCGCATGAGTGGCAATGTAGAAAAAGCAGAATTAGATTTTATTGTTCGTGATTTTGATGACCATTTATTAAAAAGACATGGTGAAGAATTATATAATATTTGTGAAACGGTGATCAATGAATTTCCAGGGGCGAAAATGGAATTTAGTATTACCGAACAATACCGAAATATGAAAAAAGTATTGGATCAATTTCCACAGGTTAGTCAGTATGCCCGTGAAGCTATTGAACGTACAGGACTTACTGTTACACAAAAACCAATTCGTGGTGGCACTGATGGTTCTAGGCTTTCTTATATGGGTTTGCCTTGTCCCAATTTATTTGCTGGCGAACAAGAAATACATTCATTGAAAGAATGGGTAAGTATACAAGACATGCAAAAAGCCGTTCAGACTATTGTGAATTTGTGTTGTATTTGGGAGGAGAAGGGGTAGTTGTGGGTTGTGGGTTGTGAATACTGCTTATATTATATATATACTTTATTCAAATTTGCGAGCAAAAATAGGACTGTTTGGTGATAATACCGAAACTCAATATATAATAGTCCAAAAAAGGGGGACTAATCCCCCCGCATCCCGATAATTATCGGGATTAAGCGGGGCTTTCGTGATATAGTTCGGCATTACCATTCTACAAACTAATCCGCCACAGGCGGAGAACTATTATAGTTTAAGAAATGGTAGAACATCACAAGGGGTAAAGATGAAGTTAATTTGTTAATTATTAATTTCGAAAACAATCATATAATTGCAGTTCCATGCACGACCACGCAATTAAGCTCATCGCTGAGCAAAGTAATATTTCTGTAAATCAAACAAAAGCCCTTTTCAAACTTTTAGAAGATGGCTGCACTGTTCCTTTTATTTCACGTTATCGCAAAGAGGCCACACAAGGATTAAATGAAGTAGTAGTTGAAGAAGTAAGGCTGGCACTAATTAAATTTAACGAACTTGAAAAAAGGAAAAATACCATATTAGAAACTATTAAATCTAACAATCAACTGACTGTTGAATTGGAACACAAAATTTTGAATTGTTGGGATTCGGCATTACTCGAAGATATATATTTACCTTATAAACCGAAACGCAAAACGCGGGCATCTGTTGCTAGAGAAAATGGCTTGGAGCCTTTGGCAGATTGGCTACAAAAAGAACTTCCTTTTGATATAGTTAAAGAAGCAGAAAGATATATAAATTCAAAAGTTGCAACTACCAATGATGCGTTACAAGGTGCAAGAGATATTATTGCCGAACGCATCAACGAAAATGAAAAAGCTAGGGCTACTGTCAGAATGCAATTTGAAAAATATGCTATTATATATTCTAAAGTTGCCAAAGGAAAAGACAATAGTGATAGTAAATTTAAAGATTATTTCTCATCGCAGGAAGCTCTTGCCAAGTGCCCATCTCACAGACTTTTGGCTATGTTCAGAGGTGAAGATGAAAGTATATTAAAACTCTCTATTGAACCCGACAATGAGAAAGCTATACCACGATTAGATTATATATTTTTACGATCGGCACATGCCAGCAGCAACCAAATTTCTTTAGCTATTACCGATTGTTATAAAAGATTATTGGCACCTTCTATCGAAACAGAATTTCGTGCCTTGGCAAAAGCACGTGCCGATGATGATGCCATAAAAGTATTTGCAAAAAACTTAGGTCAATTAATGATGTCGTCACCTTTGGGAAATAAGCGTATCATGGCTATTGATCCAGGTTTCCGCTCAGGTTGTAAAGTAGTTTGCTTGAATGAAGAAGGAAAACTTTTAGTTGATGATATTATATATCCACACGAACCACAAAGAGCCATCCAACGAGCATCAGAAACTATCATACATCTTGCAAAAAAGTATGCTATAGAAGCTATAGCTATTGGTGATGGAACAGCAGGAAGAGAAACAGAATTATTTATAAGAAGTATAGTTTTTGAAAATGTACCTCATCTATATATGGTGAACGAAAATGGTGCTTCTATATATTCAGCTTCTGAGATTGCACGCGAAGAATTCCCTGATAAAGATTTGACCGTAAGAGGTGCTGTATCAATTGGTCGTCGCCTTGCCGACCCGCTTGCAGAACTTGTTAAGATTGATGCAAAATCCATTGGTGTAGGGCAATACCAACATGATGTAGACCAAAATAAATTGAAACAAAGTTTGGATACTGTTGTAGAAAGTTCCGTAAATAAGGTGGGCGTTAATTTGAATACGGCTAGTAAAAGTTTGCTTACTTATGTTTCTGGATTGGGACCACAGTTAGCACAAAATATTATCATATATAGAAACGAAAATGGAGCTTTTACAAATAGAAATCAATTAAAGAAAATTCCTCGATTAGGTGAAAAAGCTTTCGAACAATGTGCAGGATTTTTGAGAATCACACAAGCGAAAAACATATTAGATAACACTGCGGTGCATCCTGAAAGCTATTATATAGTTGAGCAAATGGCCAAAGACATGAACTGCTCAATCGCTGATTTGGTAAAAGATGGGAGCATTCGTGAAAAAATTGTAGCAGACAAATATATAAATACCAATGCAGGAAAACATACGATAGAAGATATATTAAAAGAACTCGAAAAACCTGGTCGTGATCCACGCGAACCGCTGCAAAACTTTTCTTTCTCCGATGCTAAAAGTCCCGAAGATTTACGACCCGGAATGATACTGCCCGGCATAGTGACCAATATCACACAGTTTGGTTGTTTTGTAGATATTGGCGTAAAACAAGATGGCATGATACATGTTTCGCAAATGGCTAATCGATTTATAAAGGACCCCAATGAAATTGTGAAACTAAGACAAATTGTGCAAGTAAAAGTTATAGAAGTAGATATGGGAAGGAAGAGGATTGGGTTGAGTTTGAAGTTGTGAGTTTGCTCCCCCGGCTGCGGCGAGGCTATCGTGAGGAGTGGAAGGGTGGTAATTTGTTTGCGTTAGCTTTTTTTAACCTTGCCTCGGCGAATGTTTCAGGGTCTTATACCGAAACTCAATATATAATAGTCCAAAAGAAAGGGACTAATCCTCCCGCATCCCGATAATTATCGGGATTAAGCGGGGCTTTCGGGATGTAGTTCGGC